>CAZNYY010000227.1:0-4485 GCA_964577335.1 uncultured Oscillospiraceae bacterium
TCGGCAAAATTCCTGTCATTTTTCCCCCACGAGCGCACCGAAATTCCGATATAACTGCCGCCCGGAATAATTCCCTCCCTGCTCATAATCCTCTCTACTTCCTCATCGGAGGAACCCGCAAGTGCCACTGCAGGGTCAGCGGTAATTTTTACATTTGCAGTGTCTATACCCATCCTCTCAATTTCCGACACGGACATACCGTCCCTTAGTGTTATCATATCTGAAAGTGCAATAGCCTCCGCTGCCCTTTTTAAATTTTTGTCAGACACGGGACCTATTCCGTTTGCCAAAAGATACACCTTTGCCCCAAATTTTTTGGCAAGCTTTATTACGGTTGTATAATACCAAAGGGATTGCGAACTGGTGGCATCCTGAATTAAGCTGCCTCCGCCGTTTATCAGCATTTTACAGTTTTTCAGCGCTTTTAGTACCGCAGGAACGTTAAACCTGTTTCTTGTTTCTATACGGTACGCCTTCATTGTTCGCTTAGGATTTGCGGACAACACCAATATTCTTATATCCGGCTTTACTTTGCGAAGCCCCTCAAGAATGGCATACAGCAACGCATCATCCCCGCTGTTGTTAAAGCCGTAATAGCCCGACAGGCACACGTCATATTTATATTTGCCACTTTTATAATTAATAATGCTTTTATAAATTTCAAGATGCCTGTTTGCAAGGCTTTCGCTTGAAAACTTAGATATTGCCTTATGGTGCAGGCTTTCCCCTAAAGATTTTCTCAAAGCCTCATCGTTTAAAAGTCTTAAAATTTGCACGGCTGCAGCTTCATAATCACCATTTTTAAATAAAAGTCCTGTTTTCCCGTCCTCAATCAGGTCGGGAATTCCGCCCACAGCAGACGAAACCGTAGGCTTTGAAAGCCTTGCCCCTTCAAGAAGAACGTAGGGAAAGCTCTCGCTGCGTGAGGTAAGCGTGTTTATATCAATAAAGTTTATAAAACTGTAAATATCATTAACAAAACCCGCAAAAATTATTTTGTCCGCAATACCAAGCTCCTCCGCAAGGCGCAAAAGCTCCCGCTCGCCTTCTCCATCACCCGCAATTATAAAGCGAACATTCTCATATTTTTTTGCTACTATTTGTGCAGCTCTTAAAAACACATCATGTCCTTTAACCTTGTCATGCCGCCCGATAATCCCCACAAACATCTCTCCCGGGCGGGGCACTATGCCAAGCCTTCGGGCAAACTCCTCCCTGCTTTGAAAGGAAAACTCACTGTCAAAATTCATGCCGTTATAAACCGTAAAAATATCGTTATGCCTGTACCCCCTGTCTGTCAGCATGTCTTTAAAACTGTTTGAAACGGCTATGTAATAATCCATATATTTAAGCGCCAATATATTGAGCCCTGTGTAGAATATTTTTCGATAAACACCGTCAAAATCCATCATATAATCGCTGTGGATTGTTGTTATCACGGGGCATGGCACCCTTCTTTTAAGCTGCCATGCAATAAAGTTTGCTCTTGCACCATGGCTGTGTACAACGTCAAAGCCCCCGTCCAAAATCATTTCCGCAAGGGCGGAAACAATGCTTAAATCAAACCTGCTTTTTTGGCGCAGCAGTGTCGCATCAATATCAAGCGCCTTAAGACCGTCATAAAACTCTCCATCGATAAAGACTACAACCTTCACCCTTGCCATTTTTTTAAGGGTACTCAGCAGGCTGTACACATGGGTTCTCGCCCCGCCCGTATCTCCTCCGCTTATAAGGTGCAAAACTTTCATTATTTATCCCTCCGTGTTCCTCCCGGCAAGCTTCACCGCCGCCATCCCCATTCCTACCGCAATGAAGAAGGCAAACATAACCCTGGGGTAGAACCATATATATTCCGCAAACCCCAAAACCATAATTCCAAAAGCAGATGCCGCCGCCGCACATCCGTATATCCTCACATCGTCGGACAGTTTTTGGGACGCTGCCGAAACACTGCCCTTTACAAGGTTTATAACAAGCCAGAAAAATGTTACAATCCCCAATATCCCCATCTCCACAAAAACCTCCATAAAAAGCATATGCGAATGAGGTGCCACCGCGGCAAGCCCTTCGGCATAAACCGGGTAAATAGATTTAAACGCCTCGGGTCCAAGCCCTGTTCCTGTAACCCATATATTTTTCATCATCAATAAAACAGCCGTCCATATGTCTATCCTGTATGCACTTGAGCTGTCCCTTAAATTGCCTATTGTCATTATTCTGCTCATAACACTCTCGGGCAGAAACGGCACCATAAGAATAGCCCCCAAAACCAAAATCGGAAAAGCTTTGGGTTTGTACATAACAAAAAACACCACTGCGGACGCTGCAAATGCCAAAAAGCCCGAGCGTGAATAGGTGTACATCAGTGCCAAAACGGGCAAAATTAAAAGTGCAATTCCCATAGTTTTTTTGTATTTATTTTTTAAATTCAACACAAATGCACCGCAAAACGGCAAAAACAATACCAAAAATTCCGCAAAGTTGTTAGGGTTGTCAAGCGTTGAATACACCCTGCCGGGCATATCGGAGTTTAAACTTAAATCTGTCAGCGACGCATCGGGCAGCACACCGACAATGTTTTGAACAATACCTATCAGGGACGTAATTATAACCGTCAAAAACAGGAAAAATGTAAGCTTATGAAACTTCTTCAAATCCGTAAGGGTTCCGTAAACCGCCGCACACAGCAGAAAAGAAGTTATAAAAAATACCGACACCCTCAAACTGTCACCCGCTCTGTCCGACACAAAAACAGCCAGCACCACTGCCACTGCAAACATCAGCATGGAAAGCCAAAGCCCCCTCGCATTTTGCCCCAACTTTTTCCCCCGTGCAAGAGATAATGCATAAAGACCCGCCACCACAAGAGTGCCTGCAAGCGCATACATGTTATTCCAATACCCATGAGGTATTATAAAAATTATCAATATAAAACCAAATAAAATGTTTTCAAAATTAAAAACAGCGGAGGTTTTTGCAAGCCTTACCAAAGTGCTGCCCTGTGCCGCCCCCAAAAAGGGACGCATCACAAAACGCAGGAGAGAAATTATACCCCCCCAAACCCCATTAATTACTCCGTAAAAGACCGAGGTATGGGCATACCTTTCCTCAATCCGAGGGCTTTCTGTAAATCGTCTGAATGCCCTTGCCGCAAAACATTCCGAAAACGCTGTTGATAACATGTGCGCCGCAGCAAATAACTTGCTTTGCTTCGCAATATTAAAAAGCCGCAGCAAAAAACTTATAAATATACTGTCGTAAATCATAAAGTTTATTCCTTTCGCTTACTTTAGCACATCAATATCGTAGACTCTCAAATACAATTTAGCGTCTCCCGCTCTCAGCACAAAGGAATGTCCGACACCGTATTTTGACTTTTTAACTTCTGCACCGTACTCTGTTTTAACGCCCTTTACCTCGCCCGTAATAAGCAGTGAGTTAAAGCCGTCTTTCGTGGTTTTTATATATTCGCCCTCCGAATTACCCGCAAAAGACACCGCAGGTCCTACTTCCACGGCCGTCACTTTCCCAAGTTCCGTCAATGTATTGTCGTCCATAAGAGAGGAGCCTACCTCCACTTTTTCGGCAACAAAATCACTGACTTCCTCAATGTAATATTTTATAACCAGGGTTTGCTCACCCTCTCCCCCTCCGCCGATTGAAACCTTGTCAGAAAGTTTTGAATATGCGCCAACCACTACAGCCGCTGCTATAAGCACCAATACAATAAGGTCGATAATATTAATTTTACCAAACAGTTTCCCTTTTTCATCAATAATCATAAACAAACTCCTTTTCCTATCGGTATTAATTTTATTAGTATTTTAACCCGTTTCCCTTGTTTTTAGACTTTTATACCCTAACCTGCTCGCCCCTGTATTTTATGACCCTTGCGGGGTTTCCTGCCGCCACCGCCATATCGGGCACATCCTTTGTAACCACTGCCCCGCCGCCTATTATCGAGTCCCTGCCGATATTTACCCCCGGCATTATAAGAGCATTTGCCCCAATCCAAACCCCGTCACCAATTGTCACCCCATGCTTTGGTGCAGTTTGGAGGCGCATAGGGATACTAAGGTCATCCGTTCCGTGGTTTTGCGTAAAAATCATAACCCCCGGTCCCATCATAACATCCCGCCCTATTTTAAGCGGACCCGAAACACGGCAATTCAGCCCCAGCCCCGAATAGTCACCGATTTCAATTTCCCTGCCCGAGCCAAAAAAAGCACCCCTTTCAATATTCACTCCCCTGCCGCATTTTTTAAACATTCCCCGAACGAAAAAACGGCGTATGTACTTGGAACCCAGGCTGTAAGGCAAATCCGAACCCGGCAGATGCCTTGCAAACAGATAATAGCCAAAATAGCAAATCCCTGCGATTATCTTTTTCATAACCCCCCACCTTCTGCGGATGGCGCCACTCTTTTTTTTCTAAAAAGCTTGTACACCATTTCCTTTATTTCTTCAATTTTTAATATCCACGCC
>CAZNYY010000228.1:0-4473 GCA_964577335.1 uncultured Oscillospiraceae bacterium
CCACTACCCTGCCGCCTGCCGCCGCCACCTCTAAAAAACTTGTTGTAGCAATGCCCGCAATTACTATATAGCTTACAAAAAAAGCGACGTCTTTCAGCCCTTCAGCGCTTTTCCCTATGTGCAGACCCGATAAAATTCCGCATAAAACCCCTAAAATTATAACTCTGCCGAGTACCCGCAAACTTAGCATTACCTCCGAGAGCATAAAATTCATTATATTTTTCATCAAATCCCGCACTGCAAAAGTGCCGCCGCCCGACGCCATATCACGAACCGCCGCATCAAAGGAAAAATCGGGCGAAATTTCTGCGGTGTTGTCCAGGGTTTGGGAGGATGTGGTGTCCCATAGCGAATATATGTCGTCGGCACTGACATTGCAGGGCATCAATAAAATCACCAGTATTATAAAAAAAACTTTCATCTTTTTCACCTATTGTATAATTTTTACAACCGTTTCAAACAATGCACTCACAATCGGCAGGGCAAGTGCCAGCGCAATTATTTTGCCCGCCATCTCAAGCTGGGCGGCAAGCGCCCCAAAGCCCGCATCACGGCATAACTCGCACCCGTAACAGGTTACATATGTAATGCCCACAATTTTTATTACGGGCGATAAATACCCCCAGTCAAGCCCTGAACGTGCGGCAAGCTGCACCGCCAAATCAAAAATTTTGTATATTTGCGGCACCGCCCCGAAAAATATTATCGCACCCGCCGCAATACTTATAAATACGGCATATTCGGGTCTGCTCTGCTTTATAAAAAGTGCAAGTATCGCAGCGGTTATGGCAATTAACGTAATTTTAAGTAAATCCATAATGCCACCTATAACCGAAAAATCGATTTGATAGTGTCAAACAGCCCGCTTATCTCCCGCACCACAATTGCCAGTACCACTATAAGCCCCGCCAATGTGGTCAGCATTGCCTGCTCCTCCCTGCCCGAACGGACTAAAAGCTGGTTTAAAACAGATACAATTATGCCTATTGCGGCTATACGAAAAATCAAATCAACGTCCATAAAACTCCTCCATTTAAACAAGTGTTATAACGGCTTAAACAAGCATTATAACGGCGGCAATTCCGCCAAGGGCACCAAACCCCGTGTAGACCCTTTGCAGCTTGTCTTTTTTTTCGGCGGCGGTTAAAATTTCTTTTTTAATTCTGGCACGGCAGAGAGAAATATTTTTAAGCTGTCCTTCGCAGTCCTCCGCCCAAAGACCTGTGGCAAAGCTTTGAAGGGTAGCTAAAGTGCCGCCCGTACATCCCCCCGCCGCCCTCGTAAATGCGTCATATGCGCTTTCTCCGCCCCTCATGTACTCCGCCGCCCGCCCAAACATCGGCTCGGCCCGTGCCGCTTTCTCCATTGCAAGGGGCAACGGCGTGAGCGCCGCCGAAATTTCGTTTTCCAAAATAAGAAGCGCATCGTCAATACCTTCAAGAAATTTTACGTCACTGCCAAGCTGTGCGCTTTTTATAATTCCTATTGCACAGCAGGCGGAAAAAACTGCTCCCGCACCAATAAATTTTAAAACCAAAACTCGCTCACTCCTAATACATCTTTTCTACTGTTCCGGGACCCAGGCGACGGCTTAACACAACAATTCTTTCAAAAACCCCATCATTTAAAAGCTGTGCCACTCCCCGCCTTCTCAAAAGGTCGTCACGGTCATAGCCGTGTGCCGTGCAAATAATTCGCACACCCGCATTTATAAGGCTGTGTATTGCCGCCGCATCATCTTCGGAACCTATCTCGTCGGTTATTATTACATCGGGCGACATAGAGCGTAAAAGCATTAGCATCCCCTCGCTTTTGGGGCAGGAGTCGTACACATCGGAAAGCGTCCCCACATCGTTTTGCGCCTCTCCACTGTGCATGGACGCAAGCTCGCTGCGCTCGTCCACAATCCCCACACGGTACATATATCTGCCGCCCGCAAGCTGGCGTGCAATATCCCGCAAAAGTGTTGTTTTGCCGCAGGCGGGGGGCGAAATTATGATTGTATTTTTAAGCCCTTCTCCGGCGATATACTCCATTACGCCATCCGCCGTACCCCGTACCTGCCTTGCTATTCTAAGGTTTATGGAAGATATGTCGGAAAGGCTTGAAACCTTGCCGCCATTTACAACCGTTCTGCCGCACACTCCCGCACGGTGACCGCCCGGCAGGGTAACAAAGCCGTTTTTAAGCTCGTTTTGTGCCGAGTAAACCGAGTTTTGGCACATTCTGTCAAGGCTTCGCCTTAGCATTTCACGGGTTATCGTAAGCGCACCCGCCGCTTTTTTAACGGTTGCCCCGCCGGGTGTTAAAAAATATGCACCCGGACAATTTACAACAACCGCTCCCCCTGCTCTCAGGCGCACTTCTTCAAGGTTTCGTCTTTTGTCCGCCTCCATAAGCATCAGGGCATCTTTTACGGGGGAGGGCAGATAATTAAACACATTATTGTTTGTTTGTTGATACATTCTAATCACCTAATCTATAATTATTATACTTTGTCCACATTTAGAACGAGAAAATTCTTGTCCTGCCTTTTGAAGTCTGTTATAATAACTGCAAAGCTATATAAGAAAAGGAGGGTATGCATGAGAACAGTGGGAATTGTGGCGGAATACAACCCCTTTCACGGGGGGCATAAGTACCATATAGAAACCGCAAAAAAACAGCTTTTGGCCGATGCTGTTATTGCTGTTATGAGCAGCGGTTTTGTACAAAGGGGCGAGCCTGCCATTTTTTCAAAGCATTCCCGTGCAGCCACGGCACTTGAAAACGGTGTGGATTTAGTGCTGGAACTGCCTGTATATTATGCTCTGAAGTCCGCAGAAGGGTTTTGCAGGGGTGCGGTTGACATACTTTCCGCCACGGGTGTTACGGATTTTTTGTCCTTCGGCAGCGAATGCGGAGATATTGAAAGTTTAATGGAGGTGTCACGCATTTTGGCGGACGAGGGGGAAGATTTTAGAGATTACCTTGGTGAAAATTTAAAAAACGGGCTTTCCTTTGCCGCCGCAAGAGAAGAAGCCATAAAAAAAATAATGCCCGAGGCATCAAACGTTATAAGAGAACCAAATAATATTTTGGGGATTGAATATTTAAAGGCAATTATAAAAAGCGGCAGTACTATAACCCCGCACACGATAAAACGTGCCGGGGGCGGGTATAACAGTGACGAGCCTTCGGGGGGATATGCCTCCGCCACGGCACTTCGTAAAATGATAAGGGAGGGCAGGGAAACATTGAAATATATGCCGCCCCCGCCTGACGAGGCACCCTTATTTATTGACGATTTTGAGCAGATGATACTGTACTCGGTATTGACATTTCCCGACATAGAAAGCGTTGCCGACACGGGCGACGGGCTTTATGAGCGGTTGGTATCGGCACGGGCGGGCACACTTGATGAACTTTTGGGCAAAACAAAAACCCGCCGTCTGACAATGGCCAGAATAAAGCGGGTTTTAATGAATATAATGATTGGAAATACCCTGCCCTCTACCCTCTCCCCCTCATATATAAGGGTGCTTGGCATGAACAAAACGGGGGCGCAGCTGCTTGCCAAAACAAAGCAAAGTGCTACACTCCCCGTTATTATAAAACCTTCGAATTACGATGTATGCGACCCCATATGGGCACTCGAATGTCGTGCTACCGACATAATAAGCATTGCCAAAGCGAACCCTTCAGGTCAAAATCTTACAACTTCACCTGTTGTAATAGATTAAAATTTAACCAAATCAGAAATCTTTACAGGCATCCCCGATGCAATTGATTTATTTGCCGCAATTCCTGTTAAAATGCTCATCGCACCGTCCTCATGAGATGCTGCTCTTTCAAGCGGGTCATATTCGGGTATTCCGAAAATGTCGTTCAACAGTACAGGGTCGCCCCCGCCGTGACCTCCCTTTCCAACCTCAAAACCCACATTATATGCCTCTCCGAACATCGGATAAACAGTTATTGTCGTACCCTTAACAACACCCTCGTTCTCCGGAGCATTCTGTCCGTTTATGTAAACCTTTTCGATAACCTCTATTTCCAAGCGTCCGCCTGTTCCCGTAATCACCGCTCTGAACCCCTCCATGGGTGAATACGCATTTAATGAATACGCAAGTTGAGCGCCGTTTTTATATTTTACAAGCACACTCATTGTGTCCTCAATGCTTATTCCGTCACCGAAAACGCTTTGGTCACGAAGATACCCGTCGTCCTCCTCGGCATTTAGGTACAGTTCCTCATAATTTTCATTGCCTCGCATTACAAGTGCAAAAGGGTCACCCTCGGCATTTTTGCTTCCGTCCGTCCTATAATAAAATTTGGTTTCGCCTCTCTCTTCGGCGTTTTCCCTGCCGTAGAACATTAAATCCCCCTCGGCATAAACCCGTACAGGCTGGCTTGCAATCCAAAAGTTAACCAAATCAAAGTGATGTGTGGATTTATGTACCAAAAGTCCTCCGCTGTTTCTCTTATCTCTAT
>CAZNYY010000229.1:0-4443 GCA_964577335.1 uncultured Oscillospiraceae bacterium
TGGGCTTAAATTCTAATGTGTCGGAAACATCTGCGGCTTTGGAGGACACGCCCTTCGGGCAGGAACTGTCAAAAGAAACCGGGGTTAAGATTGAATATATTCATCCTCCCTTGGGGCAAATAAACGAAAAGTTTAATTTGATGGTTGCATCCATGGAACTGCCCGATATTATTGAGCATAACTGGTACGAATTTCCTGACGGACCCGAGCGTGCAATCACCGAAAAAATAATTCTGCCTTTAAATGAGCCGATAAACAAATACTCGCCCAATTTTAAGGCGTATCTTGACAAGACTTCGGACGATATAAAAAGGTCATTACAAACAGAGCGGGGCAATTATTATGTGTATCCGTTTATAAGGGAAGATGATTTTTTAAAGACATATTACGGTCCCATAATAAGAAAAGATTGGCTGGATGAGCTGGGGCTTGACATTCCGCAAACAATTGACGAGTGGGAAACGGCGCTGAGGGCTTTTAAAGAAATAAAGGGGGTCAAAACTCCTCTTTCAGTGCCGGGGGACTGGGCTTCGCATAATACATTTGTCGGTGCGTACGGCATAGCGGACGATTTTTATATTGAAAACAATCAAGTAAAGTATGGACCCATTGAGCCGGGGTACAAATCTTTTTTAATTACCATGAACAAATGGTACAAAGAAGGGTTGCTTGACAATAATTACGGAAATACCAACAGCAAAATATTAGAGGCGGATATGTTGGAAAATAAAACAGGGGCAACACTTGGGGCACTGGGGAGCAGGATGGGAAAATGGACAACCGCCTACACGGGGGATGAAAATTTTGAATTGGTAGGCGCGCCTTACCCTGTTTTACAAAAGGGTGACAGACCCAAATTCGGGCAAAAGCTTTTAACATTTGCGGGGAGGGGCGCCGCTATAACCACCGCCTGCAAAGAGCCTGCCTTGGCGGCAAAGTTTCTTGATTATGCGTACAGCGAAAGGGGGCATATGCTGTACAATTTCGGGATAGAAGGAGAAAGCTATGTAATGGAGGGCGGGTATCCGGTTTATACGGATGCCATACTAAGCAACCCCGAAGGATTGACAATAGCCAATGCCATGGCAAGGTATTTCCGTTCTAATTATTCAGGACCGTTTATTCAGGACAAAAGATATATGGAGCAATATTTAACAACACAGCAGCAAATGGACGCAATTATTACATGGATGGATACGGACGTGGAAAAACATACTTTACCATTATTATCCTATACCTCGGAGGAAAATGCCGGGCTTGCAGGTATTATGCCTGACATACAAACATATAAGGATGAAATGGTATTCAAATACATTATAAATGTTGAATCACTTGACAGATTTGATGATTTTCTGGAACGGCTAAAAATTATGGACATAGAGGAGGCTATAAAAATAAAGCAGGGGGCATTAAACCGTTATTACGAAAATTAGGCAAACTGTCCAGCGTGTTTTACGCTTTATCCGCCCACGGTAAGGCGTGGCAGATTATTATTTTGTGGGCAGAAAGGCTTTGAGGAGATGTCAAACAATGAACAATTAACAGCTATACTAATAGGCGCAGGGCCAAGGGCGGGGGCATATACAAGAAGGTTTGCTTTAAACAATATCCGCCTGGTGGCAGTGGCAGAGCCGGATGAAGAAAGGCGAAATAAAGTTAAAGAAGAATTTAACTTGCCGGAAAAAGCATGTTACAACGGCTACAAAGAAATACTTGGCGAGGATAAAATGGCGGAGCTTGCCATTATTTGTACAAATGACAGGCAGCATATTGAGCCTTCCGAGATGGCGGTTAAAAGGGGATACCACATACTGCTTGAAAAGCCCATATCCCCCATACAGGAGGAGGTTTATGCGCTTGGGGAATTGGCGGGGAGTTACGACAAGGTTTTTGCCATATGTCATGTTTTAAGATACAGTCAATTTTTCAGTACAATAAAAGAATATATAACAAACGGTTCGATAGGCAAAATTATATCGGTAAATCACAACGAAAACATCGGGTACTGGTTTCAGGCACAAAATTTTGTGCGGGGAAAATGGAACAACTCAAAAACAACTTCGCCGATGATATTGGCGAAATCCTGTCATGATTTTGATATACTGTTATATTTAATAGGGGTAAACTGTATCAGGCTGTCCTCATTCGGGCATTTGTCGCATTTCAGACCCGAAAATGCGCCCGAAGGTGCTACAAAATATTGTCTTGACGGTTGCCCGCATTTTAAAACCTGTCAATACAATATAGTTAAAATTAATGTTGACCCGCCCCCGCATATTGACAGGTACAGGGTTCCGTGGAAATACATAGAGGATGCGGAAAGTTATATTGAAGATATGAAAACCAGCCGCTACGGCAGATGCGTGTATTATTGCGACAATGATGTGGTTGACCATCAGGTTGTAAGCATGGAATTTGAGGACGGGATTACGGCGGTTTTCACCATGTGCGCCTTTAACTATGAACATTCAAGAAGCATAAAAATAATGGGTACTGAAGGTGAAATAAGCGGGGACACGCTAAACGGCGAAATTATTTACAAAAGCTTTAAAACAGGAATAGTGGAAAGAATAGAAATACCAAAAGCCAAAAGCGGACATTCGGGCGGTGACGACGGACTTCTTGCCGCCGTTTCCGATGCGATTAAAGGGAAAAACACAAACAAATCATCAGCAGAGGAATCGGTACAGTCGCATATGATGGCGTTTGCGGCGGAACAATCAAGACTTGAGGGAGGCACGCCGATTAATATTAAGGAATATACCAAGAAATTTGCCCCTTCGAGATAAAGATATTTAAAAATGCACTCATCATTTAAGCGATGAGTGCATTTTTACTTAGTCTACCAAAACAATTTCAAAGGCAACCGTTTGCGGGGGGATACTAAAGGTCATAGCCGGGCTGTGCAAAACTTCAACGTTCATGCCGGGTTGCAGGTCATCTCTATAATACATTCTTTTGTTTCTTATATGCCTTATGGAGGTTTCTTCCGTCACAATTAAAGCAGTGTCCATATCATTGTCATCAACATCAATTAAAACAAAGTATTCGTCAACTTCTTTAATGGTTCCTTTTAAGGAAACAGCCTCCAGAGGGCTTTCGTAAGCCACAACAATGTTTCCGCCTTCATCAACATTGTACTCCGTCTGCAAAATATCACTGATAAATTTTGCGGGGACAAATGTACGGTCATCAATAATTTTGGGTGCTGTGCCAAGCGGCATGGGCGCCATTCTTGCAAAGGTATATTCGTCCCTATCGGGGAACAGGGTTATGTAGTGCGCACCCCTTACCAAAGTAACCATCTGCGTGTCCCCGTCCCACAAAACCTCATAACCAAGCCCTTCCGCAAGTGCCCGCAGCGGCACCATAACCTCATTATCCAAAACCATGGGTTTAACTTCTACAGCATTGCCGCCGACTATCAAATCAGGCTCGCCAAGCGTGAGTGAGGTGGTTACAAATTCGGCATTCGGGTCAACAACCTTATCGGGGTTATATTCCGCAAAAACCGTTGTGGCAGATATCATCCCTATTGCCAATGTTAATGCTATTGTCTTTTTCATCTCTAAGTTCTCCTTATTTCCGTTTTTTTATGTGGCTAAAACCGCATACTATTATGACGGATAAAGAAAAGAAAAGTTCCGCACAAACAAAATTTACACAAACTCCCGTATGAATTTTGCAATTATCTCGGGGTCGTTTCGCCGCATTGCCAAAATTTGCCCGTCTTTTAAATTTCGCTGTTTTTGATGGTATGTCGGCTGTTCCTGCTCAAAAAACACGCCGATTGGGATTTTCTCCCCATGTTCCATAGCAATTTCCATGGCGGAGAGGCGGTTTTTGGCGTCATGCTTTTCATCCAGCTCATAAACATGCTCGTTATACCATTTAAATGTGTTAACCTTATTAAAACTGGGGCAGGGTTGCAAAATATCCACCATGGCATAGCCTTTAAAATTAATGGCACGTTTCATTATTTCCTTCAAATGTTCGGGTTTGCCGCTGAAACTGCGTGCCACAAAGCCCGCACCCGCTGAAATTGCCATCAAAACAGGGTTAAAGGGAATATTTTTACTGCCGTCCACCTGAACGGCATTTACCGCCCCCTCCTCCGAGGTGGGGGATGCCTGCCCCTTTGTAAGACCGTAAACTTGATTATTATGAATAAAATGAGCAATATCCACATTACGGCGAATATTGTGAATAAAATGGTTTCCGCCCTCGCCGTAGGTGTCGCCGTCACCGCTGTTTATAATTACGGTTAAATTAGGGTTTACCATTTTTGCCGCAACAGCAGGAGGCACGGCACGCCCGTGCAAACCGCAAAAACTGTTTGTATTTATATACTGCGGGGTTTTTGCCGCCTGACCGATACCTCCCACAATTAAAACATCATGGGGGTTTTTCCCCAAATCCTCCAACGCGTTTTTCAAACTGCCC
>CAZNYY010000230.1:0-4436 GCA_964577335.1 uncultured Oscillospiraceae bacterium
ACAATCCCGGAAGGGGTTAGTATTGACGACCATGTTCGGATGTACCTCAAAGAAATCGGCAAAGTTCCGCTTTTGACCACGGAGGAAGAAGTTGAACTTGCACGGTTGATGGAGGAGGGGGATGAGCTGGCGAAAAGACGGCTCATGGAAGCTAATCTGCGCTTGGTTGTAAGTATTGCAAAGCGCTATGTCGGTCGCGGAATGCTGTTTTTGGATTTGATTCAGGAAGGTAACCTGGGTCTTATTAAGGCTGTTGAAAAGTTTGACTATATGAAAGGCTTTAAATTCAGCACATATGCCACATGGTGGATAAGGCAGGCGATAACAAGGGCAATTGCGGACCAGGCAAGAACAATAAGGATACCGGTTCACATGGTTGAAACCATAAACAAACTAATTCGTGTTTCACGCCAGCTTTTGCAGGAACTGGGCAGGGACCCTGTGCCCGAGGAAATTGCAAAGGAAATGGGAATGTCGGTTGAAAAGGTTCGTGAAATAATGAAAATAGCGCAGGAGCCGGTGTCGCTTGAAACGCCCATAGGTGAAGAGGACGACAGTCATTTGGGGGACTTTATTCCCGATGATGATGCGCCCGCACCCAGTGAGGTTGCCTCGTTTACCCTTTTGAAGGAGCAGCTTATGGGTGTTTTAGACACGCTTACTTCAAGGGAAGAAAAGGTTTTAAGACTTAGGTTTGGGCTGGACGACGGAAGGTCAAGAACACTTGAGGAGGTTGGAAAGGTTTTCAACGTCACAAGAGAGAGAATAAGGCAGATTGAGGCAAAGGCGCTGAGAAAGCTTCGTCATCCCAGCAGAAGTAAAAAGCTTAAAGACTTTTTGGAATAAGAGCCCG
The DNA here is from genome assembly GCA_964577335.1 of uncultured Oscillospiraceae bacterium. Lineage (GTDB taxonomy): Bacteria > Bacillota > Clostridia > UMGS1883 > UMGS1540 > CAZNYY01. The sequence goes on from CAZNYY010000230.1 coordinate 854, forward strand.
ACCATTTAACCAAGAGGGCTCTGATATTGTAAGCGGTGATTTTATGAGTGTGATTTTGACCCCGAGGCTACGGCTTATCGCCTCAAAAGTACCTAAGGGAGCAAGGGTGGCGGATGTTGGTACCGACCACGCCTACATCCCTATTTTTCTGATTAAAAGCGGGAAAATCCGGAGTGCGGTGGCGGCGGATATAAACCTTGGTCCCACCAGGAGGGCAGAAGAAAACATAAAAGGGCACGGACTTTCGGGCAAAATTCAAACCATTTTGTCCGATGGACTTGATAATGTGGCGGATGATGCGTATGATACCGTTATAATTGCGGGTATGGGCGGAATGTTGATTTCAGAAATAATTGAGAGGTCACGCCGCAAAAGAGATGCACTTTTTATCCTTCAGCCTATGACGGCAATACCTCGGCTTAGGTTTTATTTATACTCGCAGGGTTTTGAAATAGTGGACGAGCAGCTTTGCCGGGAAGGGAATAAAATCTATACAGTTATAGTTGCAAAACACGGAAAAGACCTTAATTTTGATGCGGTTGACCTGTACATAGGAAGAAAACTTATTGAAAAGAATGACCCCCTGTTGCCTGATTTAATTGAAAGGCAGGCAGGCAAAATAAGCACGAAAATACGGGGTCTTTCACAAGGAAAACATACAGACGAAAATCTTACCCAATATTACAAAGGAATTTTGGAAGCCATACAAAAAATATTTTGACGATATCGAAGGATATAGAGCGAAACCAAAGTGAGGAATATATGGAGAAGTTTCAAGTACACTAAAGGTGGTAATGTTTGAAATGAGGGCATGGGCCGAAATAAACCTGAGTGCTATTGCACATAACACCAAAGAAATAAGGAAAGTTACAAACAAAAATGCTAAAATAATGGCTATGGTCAAAGCAGACGGGTATGGGCATGGTGCTGCCGAGGTTGCAAAAACCGTTTTGGAAAACGGCGCCGACTGTTTGGGTGTTGCGTGTGCCGAGGAGGCATGTGAACTTAGGGAAAGAGGGGTGACGGCCCCGATACTAATTGCCGGGTACACGCCATTGGAGGATGTAAAAACCGCAGTTTCGGCGGATGCGGCGCTTACGGTATATTCATATGAAGCGGCAAAGTACATTGACAGTGCGGCGAAGGATGCAGGTAAAATCATAACGGTACATATAAAAGTCGATACGGGCATGACAAGGCTTGGGTTTGATTGCTCACCGCAATCATTAGACGAGGCACATAAGATTTGCGGGCTTAAAAATATATATGTTGAAGGCATTTTCAGCCACCTTGCAAGGGCGGAGGAGGCGGATGGCGAGCCTTCGCTTTTGCAATTTAAGCGGTTTCGGGAATTTGCGGAGTGTTTAGAAAAACGGGGTGTACACATTCCCGTAAAGCATATATGCAACAGTGCGGGAATAATTAAATTTCCGCAAATGCATTTGGATATGGTGCGCCCGGGCATATGTATTTACGGCGAACTCCCGTCAAATGATGTGGATAAAATCGACCTTATGCCCGCAATGAGTATAAAATGTACTGTTGCGAGGGTTTTGCAGGTTAGAGGGGGCACCGAAGTGAGTTACGGTGCAACTTTTAAAGCCGAGGGCGATATGAAAATTGCAACTGTTTTAATAGGCTATGGTGACGGGATAAGAAGGAGGATGTCCGACGGGGGGAGAATAATAATCGGCGGAAGGGCAGTCCCCATAATCGGCACTGTTTGCATGGATTTGCTGATGGCGGATGTCACGGGGATGGATGTTTCTCCGGAGGATGAGGCTGTTATCATGGGCAGACAGGGGGACGCTTTTATATCCGCATCCCAAATAGCACAGGTTTGCCAAACAATATCATATGAAATATTCTGCAATGCAGGCAAAAGGCTTGTGCGAGTATGCAAATAACAAAAGGGAGATTTACCATGAAAACTTTTTCGCCGGATTTGGCGCACGAGGAGATATTTGAAGGTCTAAAACCCGAGATGGCGTTTGATGAAAATTTGGATTATGACAGTTGGAGGGCGGCACTGGGGAAAAAGCTGACGGAACTTTTGGGAGAGATGCCAAATAAGGTACCTCTTGATATTCAAATTGAATGGGAGAAGGACGGGGGAGAATATATAGAGAAAAGGTTTTCCTTTTGTGCAGAATCTCTTACAAGAGTGCCCTGCCATCTCTTAATTCCCAAAAATGCAAAAAAACCTTGCCCCGTTGTTATTTGCCTTCAAGGGCATTCTACGGGGATGCATATTTCGCTTGGAAGAACCAAATATGAGGGTGACAGGATAATTAATGACAGGGACACTGCCATTCAAGCCGTGGGTGAAGGGTATGCCGCACTTACGATAGAGCAAAGGGCATTAGGAGAGCGGAAGAGCGAGAAGGTTGACCGCAGCATCACTTGCGCACATCCTTCAATGGTTGCTCTTTTAATTGGCAGAACCTTGCTTGGCGAGAGGGTTTGGGATGTTTCAAGGTCAATTGATGCCATGGAAGAATTTGACGAAATTGACACCGGCAAGGTGGGGTGTATGGGGGGTTCAGGGGGAGGCACGGCAACTTTTTATGCGGCTTGCATGGATGAGAGGATTAAAATAGCCATGCCGGCATGCAGCGTATGTACTTTTCGTGATTCGATAGTACCGATACATCACTGCACCTGCAACTATATCCCAAGTATAGCAAAATATGCTGACATGGGTGATTTGGCAGCGCTTATTGCCCCCAGACCGCTTGTGGCGGTAGCGGGCAGGGAGGACGAGATTTTTCCCGTTTCGGGAACATTGGAAGCCTTTGAAACTATTAGGAAGATTTATAAAAAGGCGGGGTATCCCGATAACTGCCGCCTTGTGATAGGTGAGGGAGGGCACAGGTTTTATGCCGACCCTTCATGGGATATTTTCAGAAGCCTTGTAAACTGGTAATAAAATATTCTGCAATATATAAAAAAAGGAGATTTACCATGAAAACTTTTTCACCGGATTTGGCACATGAGGAGATATTTGAAGGGTTAAAACCCGAGATGGCGTTTGACGAGAACTTGGATTATGACAGCTGGAGGGCGGCACTGGGGGAAAAGCTGACGGAACTTTTGGGGGAGATGCCAAATAAGGTTCCGCTTGATATTCAAATTGAATGGGAGAAGGACGGGGGAGAATATATTGAAAAAAGATTTTCATTTTGCGCAGAATCCCTTACAAGGGTGCCTTGCCATCTCTTAATTCCCAAAAACGCAAAAAAACCTTGCCCCGTTGTTATTTGCCTTCAGGGGCATTCCACGGGTATGCATATTTCCCTTGGCAGAACTAAATATGAGAGTGACAAAATAGATGGTGACAGGGATTTTGCTATTCAGATAGTAAAAGAGGGCTATGCCGCACTTGTGGTTGAGCAAAGGGCGTTCGGAGAGAGAAAAAGCGAAAAAATGGATCGTGCCACAACCTGTGCGCATCCTTCCATGGTTGCCCTTTTAATAGGCAGAACCTTGCTTGGTGAGAGGGTTTGGGATATTTCAAGGGCGATTGATGCCATGGAGGAGTTTGACGAAATTGACACCGGCAAAGTGGGGTGCATGGGAAACT
>CAZNYY010000231.1:0-4403 GCA_964577335.1 uncultured Oscillospiraceae bacterium
TTCTATTTCAGCATCAACAACAACTTGAAATAGAAGTTTATCATTATTTTGCGTAACATCTGCGACACGCACAAGTTCAAAATCTATCAAAGTCGCTTGTTCTACATTTTCGATTGTTCTCGAAGTATATGTAAGGTCAAGATGCGAACAATTATCTTCAATATAAGAAAGTAGCGGAGTGTAGGCAATATCCGAAATTTTTCGGTCTATTACTTTTTGAAAAGCATCTGTAATTTCTTTTGACATTTTTATTCATCCTTATCAAGTTTTTTATTGATTTCGGACCAAAATTCCGCGCTTTTTCCTTTATCTCGAGCTTTACGCAAAGCGGTGCGAGCTTCTGGGATTTCCATAATATATTCAGGAAGGTCGGGGGAAACCTCATTCCTTTCCTCACCTGCATAATCAAACATTGAATTTCGTTCAGCATCCGTTAAGTTCAATATTGCAGCAATTTTCTCAAGCATTTCAAAGCTTGGAGGATTGCGACGTCCTTTTTCAATATCAGAAAGATAAGGTGCTGCAATACCTAATTTCTCAGCCATACTTCTCAACGAAATATCGCGGTTTTTTCGCTTCTCCGCAATAAAATCACCAAATTTTATCTGCAAAACAAGTCACCCTCTCCTTTGTTAGCTAGTTCGCTTACAGCATAACACCTAAGTTGCGTTTTGTCAAGCCTTTTTTAATTTTTCGACAGCCAAAGGGGCGAGCCGTCATTCGGCACGCCCCTTCGTTCAATATTTAACTTTTCGCTGCCTGTTTCTCCTTCCATTCCTCAAACTCCCGCTTGCCTTCCTCACTTTCAAAGAATTTTTGTATCTCAGGGAGCAGGCAACGGGCGAGATCTTCAATTTCATGTTCCGGTATGCCTGTTCCATAATCTTTTTTCTTTTTAGCCATGTCTGCCTTACCTGGCGGTGATAAGCGTATCTACAAACATTGTGCTGTCTTTGCGTGTTTTACACCCTGCCGCCGCAATTCGCTCTTTTACTTCGTCACGATAATATTTTGTGGGTTTTACTATGTGGAAATTGTGCCTGCTTCTATCTGTCTTTATGTCGGGATTACTAGCATATTGCTCTTTTTGCCGCTCATGGTGTGCTTCCAGTGACCGACACGACCCACCTTTGTGCTTTGCAAACCTTAAAATTGCGTATTGTGGCATTTTATTCCTTTCCCATCCCTTCCTATCCGTAGTTATCCACAGGTAAATACTGTGGGAAATATCTTGGATAAGATTGGAATGAATGATATTAAACTTAATATTTTTATCTTATATTTCTATATACAGTCTGATTTCCGTACCGGTTGAAGTGTGAAAACCATACTTTTTGTAGTCCGATTTTCAGTTATCAGGCGTACCATAACGGTAATCCTTGAAGTCAGCATTTGAAACCGCTTCATAGGTTTTTGGGTATATTCGGGTCGGTTTTCCACAGCCTTGTTTTTTAATGTCAATCAGTCCGGCATACTGCATTTTCCGTAATATATCAACCGCCTTTTGTCTGCCGCAATTCAATAACGCCACCACTTCATTGATTGGATAGTAGATGAAAATGCGGTCATATTCATCCGCCCAGTGATTTTTACGGGATAAGTCTGTGCGGCGAAGTATCATAGCATACAAGATTTTAACTTCGTTAGATAGCTTTTTGCAACTTGGAGCTTCAAACAGAAAATTGGGTAACTGTGTAAAACTCTGTGCTTTTGGTTTTCATGTACATAAATGTATTTCAATTCAAAATCCTCCTTCATCAATGTAGAAAAGTTAAAGCTTGTTTTTGGGGATAAAGGTATTGAGATATTACCTACACAATTTTTAATCTCAGAAACTCTTGAAAACACAGGCTTTTTTGACCTCTACTTTTCTACTTTAGATCTTTGTTTTCGTGCATATTTTGCTTTTTGTTTACGCTGTACAGACTTAGCGCAATCTTCACAATATTTGGCATTGTTAGATATGGAATGAAATGCATGTCCGCAAATTGAACAATGCTTAACGGTATCATCCTTGAAAATCTCTGCTTTAAGCTTTTGTCCCTGCTTATCTTCCAGCAATACATGACGGAAGAATTTACAGTTGACGGAATATGAAATGCATTGCGGGCAGGTGACAACTTCGCCCCTGTCAAGATAAAGACAGTTTCCATCATCACAATAACTACAAAGACTATGAATCAATTTAACCGATTCCCGCTTTTGCGCCGGTGTCATTAGCGGCAGACTTCCATTTGTCCCCTTCCCAATGGGTGGTAAATCTTTAATCATTAAATCTCTTCCTTTCAGCGTTTCTCTAGCCAATCGAAGAACGCTTTTTTACTAACCTTGATAAGCCGCCCCTTCATCTGCATAGAGGGGAATCCTTCTGAATGAACAAGGCCATATGCACTCACCTTTGAAATACCCATTATTTGTGCGATATGCTTTACATCCAATACGAGCGGAAGCTCGTCATAACTTGTTAATCTTTGTTTTTCCATAATCAAAACTCCTTTCATTTTGCAATTACCATTCGTTAATAATCCGCGGTTACCAACAAGAGCAATTTACCATAAAACGCTTGACAAATCAATGGATTAGGTGTATCATATAGGTAATACATTGTGTTTGATTTGAAATTCCCATAAAAGGAGTTGTGTTTTATGCGATTTAAAGAAAAGCAAATTGAAATTCCCATAACTAAAAACTGTGTGTTTGCTATTCGGCTTGATACCGAAACCGAGCAGGAACATATCATAATAGGCGAACTGCAAGAGGTACAGCGGTTTTTAAGGGGCATAAAAGACGCAAAAATACTTATAAATGAAAAACGTCCCTTCAGCTCATTTATATTGGAGTGTTCTTCACCAATTGCCAACCAATTAGCGGATGTCAGGGCAATATTGACAGACAACACAGGCAAAAGAAAATCTCCCTACTTTGAAAAAAGTAAAGAGATACTTGAAAACTTGTGGCGTTCAGATAATCTTATTTATCGTTTTGTGGCAGTGCGTATTTGGCAGGAGTATGAAAAAGCCTGTGGCATAAAAAATTATGATTTATATAGTGAGGTTGAAAAAATTAGCCTACCGCTTATGTTTAGCCTTAAAAATGATATTAAAATGTGGCAGGAAAATGACCCACAAGACCCTTTGTATCAATTAGCTAATGATTATTATTTCTATCCCGCCCTTTTACTGTATCAGCCAAAAGGTACTAAGGAATATTATGCGACGGACATCTCTCTTTTGCCGCTTGTGGTGTATTATTTGAAAACCGTTTATAATGAAAAAACATATATTCAATCGTGTAAGTTGTGCGGCAAGTTATTCCGTGCCAACACCGCCAACATTCCGACTTTTTGTGGTCCTGAATGTAAACGGGAGCAGGGGAAAATCAATAAACGGCGTTTTGACGAAAAAGCAAAGAATTGTCCGGCTGAATTGGCATACAAAAAGCAATATATGTTTTGCTATAACCGTATCAAGAAATTACGCAAGGAAGCGCCTGGCAGTGAATTGCTGGCGCAAGCTGAAAAAGTATTTAAAGTATTTTGTGAAGAAGCCCTTAAACTGAAAAAGAAGGTGCTGAATGATAAAATGACCGCCAATGATTTTGAAAATTGGATGTTTAAAGAGGTTGGAAAGTTTGAAGAACTGCTTAGGAGCATGTAACCATCACACCCTTGACAACGTAAAGGGCAAGCCCTGCGGGGTGAGATGGGATTCGCCTCAGACTTCGGAAATCTAAAAACAAGTTGTGTTTACTGCAAAATTCACTACATAGCTTTTATTTTCTGCATTGTTGTGATAGAATTGGGGTTAATTAACAAATTTATATTTGTAGGGGGAAAATGGTTATGGAATTGAAATTTATGTTTAATGAAGTTCCTGCTTTATATGACTTACGACCAACTTATGTTCCGGAGTTACATGCAGATATTGTAAGATTTTCTGGTATAGACCACGAGAGTCGCGCACTTGAAATAGGCATCGGCACAGGACAGGCAACTTTGCCTTTTCTCAAAATAAACTGTCATGTTACAGCCATTGAGTTAGGCAGTGAATTGGCAACTTTTTCGAGAAAAAAGTTTGAGGAGTATAAAAATTTTGAAGTATTGAATATGGCTTTTGAGGATTATCAATGTCCTGATAATTCTTTGGATATTATTTATTCTGCATCTGCTTTTCATTGGATACCGGAGGAAGTAGGTTACCCAAAAGTTTATAGTTTTCTTAAAAGCGGAGGCACATTTGCGCGATTCGCCAATCACCCCTAGCAGCTTATACTGGTGGAAATATTGGAGAAATTAGTAATGATATTACCAAAGTTTGGAATAGCGAAAGCATAAGTGGCGAGGATATTAAAACTGTTGCATTTTTTTGCAGAATGACAAATGAGTGTATAGATTTTGCTAAAAC
>CAZNYY010000232.1:0-4370 GCA_964577335.1 uncultured Oscillospiraceae bacterium
CGGTAACCTTCCCGTCCTCGGGAAGAAGAATAGCGTTAAACAGCTTCGCAAGGGTGGATTTGCCCGAGCCGTTATGCCCCAAAACCGCTACAAATTCACCCGGCTTTATGTTCAAGTTTATATTTTGTAATACCCGTACTGAGGCATTCTCGCTCGTATACGAATATGACAGTCTTTCGGTTTTTATCATTCCTTTATATACCTTCCCGCGGCACCGCATCATTTTAAAAAATGCATCTGCGCCAATCTTTACGGTTATTTTTCAGTGTTATTAATTTTACCATTATTTTAAACAATCGTCAAGACACAAAAGCACAGGATACTACAAAGAAGCACATACGAATTATTGACACCTAAAATTTGTTATGGTATAATAACCGCAAAGCAGTTATTATACGTTGATTTAAATATTAATTAAGAACGGGGAAATAAATGGATATTTTTGTTGAATATATGGTGAAAAGAAAGAAAACAGCGGGGCAAATAACACTTGAGGTGCTGGCAATTATAGCAGGGTTTTTCTTCCTTGTTTTTGGGATATTTATAATTAATATGATTTTTCCGGTTATGCAGCTTTTTACCGGGGTTTTGGCGGTGGGCACAATTTACGGTGTGTACAGGCTTATTACTTCGCATAATGTTGAATATGAGTATGCCATCACAAATGGTGAGATGGATGTGGATATGATTATTTCAAAGCGCAGGAGAAAGCGGCTGGCAACATTCTCTTGCAGAACGCTTGAGATTTTGGCACCCCTTTCGGGGGATAAATACACGGAGGAATACAAGAATTTAAAGACGATTTTTGCCGCACAAAGCAAGAAAAGCCCCACTGCATATTTTGCCGTGTTTAACCGTGGCGGCGGCAGGGAATGTCTTTTGTTTGAACCTTCAAGAAAAATGCTCGACACATTTTCCGCCTATGCAAAGAGCAGGGTTTTCACAAATGAAAATTAAGGGCGTAGGCATTGATATAATTGAAATTAGGCGGGTGGGCAAAGCTGCCGAAAACCCAAGGTTTTTTGAAAAGATGTTCACAGAGCGTGAAATGGAGTTTTTTCGCAGCAGAAACATGAATATTTCTACGATTGCCGCCTCATTTGCGGCGAAGGAAGCATATGTAAAGGCGCTTGGCACGGGCTTTGGCGGCGAATCTCCGAAAAGTGTTGAAATTTTAAGGGATGACAAGGGAAAACCCTTTATTGTGTCCGACAGAAAGGATATGAACTTTTTTGTTTCAGTTTCCCATTGCAGGGATTACGCCGTGGCACAGATTATAGCCGCACAAAGGGAAGAGGATATAACGTGAAAAAACGTTCGTCTCCGGCGGAATTCATGCACCACCGAAATTCTCGTCGGCAGACGAGACGGCGATGTGCAAAATAATCTCTTATCATCCCTTGCCCCGCGATAAGAGTATTTTCATTACTATTTGTGCTGGTGCGGACGCCAGAATGGAGATTATTATGAAACTTGTTACCAGAGAGCAAATACGGGAAATAGACCGTTTGGCGATAGAACTTGGGATACCGGGCGCTGTTCTCATGGAAAATGCTGCCGCAGCCGCCGCAAGAGAACTAAGGGGCGTACAAAGCGTGCGGATTTTCTGCGGAGGCGGGCAAAACGGGGGCGACGGTTATGCCATGGCAAGGCATTTGTTTAACATGGGCGCAGATGTGGAGCTGGTGGCGGTGTCGGAAAAACTTTCGGGTGATGCTTTACAAAACTATATTGCGGCAAAAAATATAGGAATTAATATTACTCCCTTTGCGGATTTGCAGGATAAAAAATATGAAGTTTTAGTTGATGCGCTCTTGGGAACGGGTCTTAGGGGTGAGGTTTGCGGTGTTTATAAAGCTGCGGTGGATGAAATAAACTCGTCGGGCGCATATGTTTTGGCTGTGGATATACCAAGCGGTATTGATGCGGACACCGGTGAGGTACTTGGATGTGCCGTTATTGCGGACAAAACGGTGACCTTTGCTTATCCGAAACTTGGGCTTTATTCTCCGCTTTCTGCGGACTATACGGGAGAGATTGTAACGGCTGATATTTCTGTTCCGATAAATCTTGAATATTTAGATACAATTAATAGGTACAAGCTAACCTCGGAAGATGTCGGCAAGTTTTTTGCACCCGTATCCCGTGCGGCGCACAAAGGGGATATGGGGCGTGCGCTTATAATCGGCGGGAGTGCCGGCATGGCGGGGGCGGTAATATTGGCGGCAAATGCCGCCGAGCGAGGCGGTGCGGGGCTTATTACCTGTGCCGTACCCGCCAAACTTATGGATGTTATGATGGCACGCCTTACGGGGGCGATGTGCGTGGAGATAGGGGACGACCTTGACGAGCGGATACGCCATGCCGATTCGGTTTTAGTGGGAAATGGCATGGGGGCAAGCGAGGGCACGCTTGAAATTGTAAAAAAGGTTTTAAAAAATGCCCGCGGCAGGGTTGTAATTGATGCGGACGGTCTTAATGTTTTGCAGGGCAAACCCCACCTTTTAAAAGAAACGGATGCGGATGTTTCGGTGACCCCCCACCCCATGGAAATGGCAAGGCTTACAGGGGCAAGTGTGGAGGATACGATAAAAAATAGGGTTTTGACGGCAGAGGGCTTTACAAGGGACTTTGGGGTTTGTGTGGCACTAAAAGGTGCGTACACGGTTGTATCGTCTTTGGGTTTAGCAACATATATTAATAGTACAGGCAACGCCGGCATGGCAAAAGGCGGCAGCGGAGATGTATTGGCAGGGCTTGTAACAGGGCTTGCCGCCAAGGGGTTAAGTGCTGCGGGTTCAGTGCTTGCAGGGGTCTACTCCCATGGTGCCGCAGGCGATTTGGCTGTGAATAAAATAGGAGAATTTTCGCTAAGGGCAGAGGATATATGCGAGTATATCCCCGAGGCAATAAGAATAATCAAAAGCAAAAAATAGAAAATTTACGGGATGTATGTATGAAGCGTTTTCAAATTGTGCAGAATATAAACGACAATGCAATCGAGAACGCCTGCCTACATACAAAAAAGGCAAAGCATGATGGCAGAAAATACATTTGACGGACGGGGTAATCGGGTATATAATATGTATATAGTTTAGTATATATTATTACCATGTATTTTTCGCTATATCCCGAATTACTATTGCTTTTTGAATGGGGGCTTGATTGTTTTGTCGGAGCAGAAAAAAATATTAATCAGCTTGCCTGAAGCCTTGCTGCAGGAAATTGATGCGTTTAGTAAAAATGCAAAGCAAAACCGCAGTGAATTTGTGCGTGAGGCGATGAGGTGTTATATAAAAGAACGCAGGAGAGCTGAAATAAACGAAAGAATGAAAAAAGGTTATATTGAAATGGGGAAAATTAATTTGGAAATAGCTGCATTTTGCCTGCAGGCAGATTGTTTGCAGTGTATTAAATATGAGGAGAAATTAGCGGAGTGTGAATAAATTGATTGTAAAACGAGGAGATATATATTATGCGGATTTAAGTCCGGTAATCGGCTCGGAGCAGGGGGGAGTAAGACCTGTTTTGGTGGTTCAAAATGATGTGGGCAACAAATACAGCCCCACAATAATCGCGGCGGCGATAACCAGCCAAATAAACAAGGCAAAACTGCCCACCCACATTGAAATAGATGCACAGGGGTACGGTTTGTCAAAGGACTCGGTCGTGCTTTTGGAACAGGTCAGGACAATTGATAAGCAAAGGTTAAAAGAGAAAATAGGGCATCTTGACGAGGAGATAATGGATAAAGTCAACGAGGCGCTTACTATCAGCTTTGGGTTGTCGGACGGATAAATAAGGAATGCGGCTCGCCAATACGGCGCTTGCATTGCCCTCTCAACAGGCGATGGTCCATTCCTTCGACCTGTTGACAACAAATGAAAGGAAGTTGATGTGAATGAACAAAAGAAAGACTGGTGCAGTTTTGCTGGTGACGGCCTTGCTTACACTGGTTTTTGTGGCGGCAAGCCCGGGCAGTGCAGAGGACCCCTTGATTTCAAGAAGCTACATAGACACGGTTTTAATGCCGAAAATTGAAAAAATGAACAGCTTTGAAGTCGTTTCCCTCTATGCGGGGCAACGGCTTATTGGTGCTGCGGGCTGTGAGATGATTGTAAGGTCCGGTTCGGGGATTATTATTGCTTCCGAGAAAGGAGGAGTGGCGGATACAACTGACGGTGCAGACCTTCCAAACAATGGGACTGCCCCTTCAAACCATCTGCTTATAGTGCCTTTGGCGGACGGAAGGGGGATATATGCCGGAAGTGATATGCTTATAATGGTTAAAGGTAAATACCATATTCAATAGACTGCAAGGAGATGACGTAATATGACAATTTTTAGTACAACATTTATGTTGTTTTCGT
>CAZNYY010000233.1:0-2888 GCA_964577335.1 uncultured Oscillospiraceae bacterium
AGATTTTTCATGGCGGCATTGATATTCATAGCATACACCACGCCGCTGACAATTAGACTATCACAATTTTCAATCGCTTCCGCTACCTTTTGAACAGTTTCGCTATGGGGACAAAATTCCTCGCCTTTCGTAAAACACGCATGACAGGATAAACAAAAGGGCAAATCTAAATCCGCCACATGAATTTCTGTTATTTGAACATCATGGCGTTTCCGTAAATTCGATAAAACCGCCTGTGTTACACCATAAGTGTTGCCTTTTCGCATACTGCCGTGAATGACTGTGATGTTCATATTAACACACCTTTCAAGCCAATTCTTTTACATATATTTCTGTGTAGGTTAGTCTACCTTCTATTCGTTCTGATTTCATAAGGCTGATTCGGTTGATGTTTGTTTTGATGTTAGGGGAGCTAATAATCCCTAAATCGCCTGTAAGCATCACATTACGAGCAAGGGTTATATGGGGCTTGTAGTCACGGTTTTGAATATCAAAACCATTTTCTTTTAGATGACTGCAAAGTTGATTGTATATTGAAACGAGGGTATTATTTTTATCTACGCGACTCCAAATCGTATCGCCAAGGTTCCCTTTAAAACGACCAACACCACCCATTGAAAGTTCGAATTCCGTGGCATCAATTGCATCCATTGCTTGCTGAATCTGACCGACTTTATTCGGCTCAACCTCACCAATGAAAACGATGGTTAAGTGTAAATTTGTGTCATGAGAAAAGTTTCCCTTCTTACTTATCATTTTCAAGCGGGACTGTACCTCTTTTAAATATTGTTTAATGGTATTGTCAAAATTAATTGCAATAAATAATCTCATTTCAATCCCAATCCTCGCTTGCAAGCCGTTTTTGCAATCCCTTTAGCTTATCTTGCCTTTCCTTGTAATCGGGCAACACATCGGCAACTATCGCCCAGAAACGCTTGGAATGGTTATGTTCTTTGATATGTGCCAGTTCGTGCACCACAACATAATCAATCACATCATCCTCTGCCATACATAACCGCCACGAGAAATTCAAGCTGTTTTTCCCGCTACAGCTACCCCAGCGTGTTTTGGCACTATTGACCTTGACGGCAGTAGGCTCTACATTCATCTGCTTGACGTACTCTGTTACCTTATTTGTAAGCAAACTTTTTGCAACCATTTTATATATTTGAATCACAGCGTTTTTAATTTCCTCAGCAGAAAGCCCGGAGGGCATATAAAAACTTTCCCCGTCAAATCCTGCTCGGTTACCCTCTTTTGCAACGACCGGATAAGATTTTCCCTGCAAAAGCACTGTATCGCCATAATTAATCTGAAATGCGGTTTTACTTTGTAGGCTTTGTTTTCGCACAGCAAGATGTTTGTTAATCCAATCCTCCTTGGAGGATACAAAGCGGTCAATATAGTCTTTTGGTGCTTTTAGCGGAGCACGAACTTCTACAATTGCATCTGCCATGATATGTATGGCAATCGTTTTTCGTTTTGAGCGTATTAGATGATACGGTATCATGCTTTTTGAACCTGCATTTCCATAATGTAATCGTCCATAACAAAGCCATTTCCAATGTCTGTGACGGCGGAATCAGCAATATAAAAGCCAATTTTTTTATAGCGGTCAACGGAAGAATTATTTTTGTTGACCGTCAGCCAAATTATGTAAAGATCATTTTCCTTGCACATTTTGGTCAACTCTTGAACTACGTGGTATGCCAATCCTTTGCCCCGATGGGTACTTAACAGATAAATCTTGCTTAGAAGCATTTTTTGCTCTGCCCTATCCAACTTTATGCTGATATAGCCAACGGACGCATCCTCATAACGAATAAAATAATATTCATAGCCTTCGGATATTGCCTGTGAAATTGCCACAGGGGATTGAAAGCGTTCCAGCATATAGTCGACCTGCTCTGCTGAAATAATTGTAGCATAATGTTCATGCCAAATTTCATTTGCCATGTCTGATATAGTTCGAATTTCGATTTCTGTTGTTACTTTTTGTAGCTCTGCTTTCATACTTGTAACGCTTCCTTCCATTGCGATTCTTTAAATCCAATCAACAAAAAATCGTTGCCCACCAAAAGAGGGCGTTTTACAAGCATACCGTCTGCAGCAAGCAGTTTCAAGCATTCATCTTCTGTCATTTTCGACAGTTTTTCTTTTAGGTTTAATGATTTATATACAAGTCCACTGGTGTTAAAGAATTTCTTAATAGGCTGTCCGCTTACCGCAAACCATGCCTTGAGTTCTTCATATGTTGGATTATTCAGCTTTATATCACGAAAATCATATTGCACATCATGCTCATCAAGCCAATTTCTTGCCTTTTGACAGGTAGTGCATTTGGGATAACAAACAAATAACATTTTCCTTTTCTCCTTTTAATCCATGTTTTCTATTTTAATTGTTTCTGCCTCGGCATAGTTCTCAATAAATCGTACCACTTCATCCAACATCTTTTGGGCATGAGTGTAACTTCCTGATACCACCGCAACACCAATCGCCATGGTTTGATGATCCTCTTGAAAATCCACTTCTGAAATTGAGGCATTAAATTTGTTTCTTGTTTTTGTAATCACGCTTTGCAGGATTTGCCGTTTCTCTTTTAGAGAGTGACAATCCGAAGCATAAAGGGTGATTTTTGTGGAAAGGGTTCTCATTCCGATACCTCCTTGTGCGATTTGATATGCTTCTTATGTTTTCATCGTCCAAGCATAATATCTTGAGCGGTCTTGATAGCTGTCAAAAGCAACTTCTAATCTCGGCTTTTATCGGATGATGTATATGGAAAAAAATCCAAGTTTGATTCTTGCTTGTGAAAACATACTGCTGTCCTTATCTATTTATATTATATTAACCAACTACAAATTTAAAAATGATTGTTATTCTGC
>CAZNYY010000233.1:2898-4363 GCA_964577335.1 uncultured Oscillospiraceae bacterium
TAAATAATATATCTTTCCACCCTTCGAAATTAAACGCACATCTTCACAGTATAATTCTGATCGTTCTTGTTGATAGCTACTGCCTTTACCATAAACTTGCTCATCTATCATATTTGCTGTGTTCTCATCAATTACTCGGAAATTAAATTCGTTTTTTATCAAGCCTGGAAGGAAGTGAATTATTCTGTCAAATCCATCTCTTTTACGGCGAGCTTCTTCGATGTCGATGTTCAGCCTATCTACAATATCCTGATGCCAGTTAGTGAGCCTTGATTGTGTATCAACAACCTGTTGTCTGTATACAGGAAGCAGAGCCACACACTGTTCTCTAGAAACAGAACCAAGATGCAGAGTATATCTTAAGTCTGAAACTTTACACATTATATCTAACAATGACTTCTGATATAGATACCAATTCTGAGCCTCATTTAGTTCTTTTTCGTAAGCCTTATAATCGATATCTTTATTTTTGGCAAATCCAGCAAGTGTTAGATTTGCCTGTCCTAAAAGCTGGGTACATTCTTCTTCGAGACTATCAAGCTGTGCAATTTTGCTAAGTCTCAACTCATTATTCTCAAGTATTTCAACTTGAAAGTCTGCTATCTTCTTAATATGAGCTATGAGGGAAAACACTCTGCTACGATATTCGTTATCCTGAAAATCCGAAATCTTTGATACACCTTCGCTTATTAAGCCAAGTTCGGCATTAATCTGTGTCATATAGTACTGACCAACGACCATTGATGCAACCCCCATGGCTGCAGCTGCAGTATTTGCTACAATTGTCGTTCCTTTTTGAGTCTCAACTGCTACTAAATTGGCATGACCTTTAATGCCATCAGCACCATGATAAATACCTCTAACAGCATTTTCCATCGCATTTGAGTTAGAAAGTTTTGCTCTAGCAGGAATTATAGCTTGGTATAAAACTTCACTATTTGCTTGTACGGCTTGAACTGTGTTATGGGCAGCATTTCCTGCTTGTGCTAATCCTGGAACAATGTTATTTATACGAGCCAAGACTTTACTATTTGTAATTTCAACTAGCTGACTCTCATCAATTATAGATTTAGCCGGAAGCATCTCCATTTGAATTACAAGTTCATGTGAACAATCTTTCATCTGAGATGTAGAAACATCCATAGCCATAGTGGAAACTCTCGACTTTTGATCCGTTTTATTTTTTAAAAACACTACGAAACAGCTGGCAGCAACTATTATACATATTCCAATTAATATGTACTCCATATTATAACCATCCCCCTGCTTATTAACTCAATCATTAATTTATTATATCATGCACAAAATGTTATATCAATCAAAAGCAAACATCCATATAAATTAAAATTTAATATCCAAAATACATACCATTCGGAGTAAGACGAGTTTAATATCATTCCCGTGCAAAAAAATTCCTGACGAAAATATGTATCGATTATAAATTCGGCATAGCATACAAAATGTC
>CAZNYY010000234.1:0-4362 GCA_964577335.1 uncultured Oscillospiraceae bacterium
CCGAAATTCATGTATTCAAGACCCTTCCCGCCGAAAAATGTGTCAAGCCATTTAAGGCTGCCCTTAGGGTTTTTGTTGGCTGTGGTCACTGCTATGGATGTTGCAATCACATCATTTGCGTAATCCGAAATATAGCAGTTACTGTCTCCGTAAGGTCCCGTCAGATGAGGTATGCCTGAAACCTTTCTGGTGCCGTCATTCATATTAGTGTAGTAAAGTGTAGGCTGGAATGAGTATAAAAACCCAACCTTGTCATTCATCATCTTCGCATCCATTTTACTGCGGTCATTCAAAAGAAAGTCAATGTCTATAAGCCCTTCATTGTAAAGCTTGTTTATATACCTCAGACCTTCCTCAAACCTATCCTCCAATATCCCGTGTTTAACCACCCCATCATCAATATAAAAATTACTGTGTGTACCAAAGGCCCACAGCAGGTTTCCGATGCCCAGGCTTGTATTCTCAAACCCAACGCCCGACATGGGGATTTCATCCGCCTCACCGTTTCCGTTAGGGTCACGGGTTTTAAAGGCTTTTAAAACCTCGTAAAGCTCGTCTGTGGTTTTCGGTGTTTCAAGCCCCAACTTGTCAAGCCAGTCCTGCCTGATTTGCGGTCCTAAAAAAACCTTCAGCTCAGCATCACGGCGTACAAAAGGAATATAATATATATCTCCTTCATCATCGGTATACTGTTTTTTAACCTCGGGTCTTTCCTTATTAAATGCGACGAGATTTGGCATATTCTCCTCAATCAAATCCGTAAGGGGTATAATAATCTCGTCATCGCTGTACATTTTCGCCCCTCCTGGCACTCCCCGCCAATCATAGACAATCATGTCCGGAAAGTTCCCCGAGGTAATCATAAGATTAAACTTTTCCTCTCCTGCTCCCGCACTGGCATGTATCCATTCCACATGGCAACCCGTAAGTTCCTCCATTAGTTTGAAATGAAGCAACTCGTTGTTGTCCATCACTCCGGCATTTCGGGCATGGTTTCCGAGACCGCTGAATATTTTCAGGCTGGTCGGAATTTCCCCTTTCTCCGTACTGCCTGTTTCCGCTGTCTTTTCCCCGCAGCCGACAGTGCTGAAAATAACCGCCGCTGCCGCCAAAGTGCAAATCCATCTTTTTAACATATCATTACTCTCCCTCCAGAAAATATTTTGTTGCAACAAAACCGTAGCACACAGAAAGTATGATTGTCTATCGGATAAAATTGATAAATACACTTCTTTTAAAACAAATATAAAAAAAATGAGTATTCACTTTTTGTGAAACACTCATTTTTTAACTTACTATTTGTTCTCTTCTACTTCTTACTTTGTTTGCCGGGCGTTGTATGATAATATTTTTTATACGCTCTTATAAAAGAATTGCTTTCCGTAAACCCTACCTGCTGAGAAATGTCTTTAACTGCCGATGACGATTTCCTCAAAAGTTCATTCGCCTTTTCCATTCTGAAGCTGTTTAAATAACCGGCAAAGTTTGTGCCTATTGCCTCTTTAAACAGTCGGGACAAATAATGATAATTTATGTCCATATAATCCGCCAACGTAGCAAGTGTTAAATTGCTGTCCATGTAATTTTCCTCTATGTATTTTATAACCTTGCCTTTAAACTTTTCCCTGTCATCACATCTATCAAATTCACTGCATAATGCAAAACATACTTCCCTTAAAATTTTAAAACTTTCCTCTACATTTTGATTTTGGAGAATGTTTTGGCAAACCCTGCCATACTTTTCGTAGCTTTCAGGATTATCTCCATATAGGTCGTCAACTATCGAATAAATCATTAAAGTTATGTTTGCAATCAACCTTTTTATGGTGCTGTACGACAGTTGCCTCTCGTAAAAATTAGTATGGTAAATTTCATCTAATATTTTATTTACATTTTCCTTTGACCCGGTCTTTATGTTGCGAACAATAGCAATTTCCTTTGCCTTTGTGTAATAAATCCTACTGTTTTCCTTTGCTTGCACATCCTTATACCATGTAACTCCACCTGCTTTTTCACTCTGCCCAAAGCGCATTGACGCAATGGCACCGTCGTAGGAGTGCCATACTTTCGTCACATCCGAAACCTCATCTCCTGCGCCTATGTTTATTGCAATCTCCCTGTTGTCCAAAACCTCACAAACAATTTTTTCAAGTACCGTTTCCAAGTCTGCGCCCTCATAACAGCACAGAATATAAACAAGACCGGTCACCATGCGGTAACCACGGTATGCTATACCGTTCTTAGAAAGTAGTTGGGATGAAATAACGCCGATTTCAAGCCACACATCATCCTGCTGGTCGCTATAATAAATCTGCTCATCCTCCTTAAAATCGGACAAGCCTGCCGCAATTACAAGATATCTGTCACCCTCAAGCCCAAGACCGTATTTAGAGACAATATCCGTCATCCAACCTTCATTCATCTGCACGTTGTAAAGTAAATTGCTAAGAATCTGCTTGCGAGCATTTTCTATTTGCTCATTCAAACTCTCGTTTAGCATCTTATTCTCATTATATATTGCCTGAATTGGCTTTTGCACTCTCCTTGCGCTGGACCTTGCAAGCAAAACACTTGCCATAAGCCCTATAAAAAGTAAAAGCACAAAAAGCACACTGAAATAATGAACATTACCCGCCAACCTGCCTCCGCGGAACACATATATGTATTTAAGCTTTGCCATCTCGGCGGTTGTGTACAATACAACATCAAAACCGTCCCTATATTTTCCCTTAAATCCGCTTATCCTGTTTAAATCAATGCCCCCGGGAAAATTATCGGTAGACATTACGACACTTCCGTCCTCATTAAGGGCTGCAAAGCTTTTGCTCTTGTCAACCCCCATGGATTTCAAGCTGTCCATAATGGCGTCGCAAGATAACATCGCTATAAATATACCACCATTCTTTTTGTCCGCAAAATTCAAAGGTCGTATATATATGATAACCTTTTCCTGAAAAGTGTTATAATTTGAAACACTTTGCACGATAAGTGCCCTGCTTGTACCATTCTTCAGTTTGTCCTTCCACCACTCGCGGTCATGCCCGCTTTGCTCAAAGTATAAGTCATAGTACTCATCATATGTATAAGTAAAATTTCTGTCCACCAGGATATCACTTTTCTGCAAGTACACACCGACATTCCTAACCACGTCATTACAGTAACGGGTAAAATCGTTTTTAGCCTGCCAAAAATCAATACTGTCAAACGAGCCGCCCAAATTACTTATCCCAATAAGATTTTTTACATTTTCATTTGTCAGAAACTGTGAAGTCAGAGCATAAGTATTGTTAAAATTTGCTTCTACCATACCTTGCGTCTGCTCAACTATATTCATGTTAAGCATTTCCGTATCCTCTGCCAACTTTTTGAAAAATACCCCTGTTGTCAATATTCCTACAATAACGATGGGTATAGTAATTGCCAAAAAATATGACCAAAATAGTTTGCTGAAATCTTTTACCTTTTCTTTTATGGCAGTCACCCCCTTGCAATTTGATATAACTGCATTATAACACTATCCCTGACAAAAATAAAGACTTTTTATTAGATAGTGTGGGCACTTAAAGAATTGAGAAGGAACTGCCTATGAAATAATAGGGGCTGTATTAAAAGGGGCTGTATCACAATTTTTCATTGTGATACAGCCTCTTGATTACATACTATTATCTACAATTTCCTTAAACTTTGTAGGCGTAATGCCTGCATGCTTCCGAAAAACCCTCGTAAACGTCCGTACATTTCCGTATCCCACACTCTTTGCCACAACTTCCATGTCACTGTCGGTATCCGATAAAAAAATTTTGGCTTTTTCGGTTCTTATCTGCCCGATAAAATCCAACAACCCTTCTCCCGACTGCTCTTTAAAAGCAGCAGACACATAGCTTGGGTGCATCTTCAAATGATCCGCAACGCTATTTACCGAAAGAGATTCGTCCGCATAATTTTGTAAAACAAATTCATGTACTTTGTTTTTGAGAGAACCTTCTTGCTTTGACTTTACATAATTACAAATATCCTCTAATATATGAAACATATTTTCCATCATATCCTCTATCGTGGCGCAGGACAAAAGCATATCAATAGGCAATATTTCTTCTATATATTCTTTTCCTTCCTGACCGCCAATTTCATGTATTGTTTTAATCATGGTACTCACAAGGTCAAAAATCAGGCATTTAGCTACTTGTATACTGATAAACTTATCCCTAAAGTTCACCTCAAATATATCATTTAAAATTTCTTTTACTTTCTGAAAACTTCCCGCTTTGATATTGTTAATAAGCTGATATTCCTGCTCAATAGGGTAATAATATGTTTTTTGAGAATGATTATCTATACTGTCAAAATAAATATTCTTTTTCT
>CAZNYY010000235.1:0-4335 GCA_964577335.1 uncultured Oscillospiraceae bacterium
TTTTACGGATTTTGTGTTCACAAAAATCTCCGCCAAAAGCCCGTCTTTTGAAAAATAACAATCCGCAACGGAGTTTGGTGAAATTTCACGAAGGCTCGCCGGTTTGCCGTTTACGCTTATGCTGTATGCCATGTCAAGGTTTGACAGGTCAATATGCTTAGAACGGTTTTTGTCAAAGAGATACAAATCCCTTGCGCTAAGGTCACTTATGTACATAACTTCGCTTTCGTAAATATGCACCGCATCGTATCTTCCGTTTAGGTCACTGTCTACTAAAACAAGTTTTCCGTCATCAATATCAAGGTCCGTTTTGTTGTAGCCAAGGTATGCCCGTCCGTTATAGGTTACCGCCAGGGGAGTGTCAAAGAGCGAGCGGATTTCATTTGTTGTGCCGTCCTTGTAATGTGTTATCCCGCCGTCCTCCGCCACGAGAATATCTTTTGCCTGTATTGTAATTGAGGTACTCCTGTCCTCTTTTAAATAAACAATTTCATTCTCGTCGTCCGCATACCCTTTAACACGCTGACCCAAAACATAATCTCCCTCAAAGGGGTACTGTGTACTGCCTATCACAATATGGTTTTTTAAAGCCCGAACATTCTCGTCAAACAGCGAGGTGTGTTCGTTCGACTCTATTATACCGCTTATTTCCGTAAGTCCGAAATATTCAGTTAAAATATTTTGGCCCTTTGTCTGCACATATTCATATGTACCGCCGAACGCAACTGCTGTTCGTATATCAGTTTCGCACAGCGATTTCATAAGCACATAAAAATCCGCATATGTAAATTCTTCCGTGGGTTTTACACCCTTTGTAATGCCCTTGCTATGACCTGCCACAAGATAACCTGCGGGATAACCGCCTGCAAGCTGCGCCTCATGCGCATAGCCCGCCGCCACTACCGCCATCTTAACCGCCTCGTTATAGCTTACATTTCGCTCAGGCTCAAAAGTGGATGCATTTGATACTATGCCGACGGACACCGCATGAGAGAGTGCGCCGTTTATATGTGAAGACGAGGGTACATCCGAAAAGCCGTGTGAAGTATTGGTGGAATTTACAGCACCTTTTAAAAGCTGCATAAGTGTGTACAAAAAGTCCGCCCTTGTAACAGGCTGCGAAAAATCTTCTCCCGCAGGTACTTCAACACCTATTGCAACCAAAAGCTCCCGCCCTTCTGTTGCCGCCGCATAATCCGCAGTATCAACCGCAATGGCGCCAGTAGGCAAAGCCGCAAAAATAAGTAATACAACTAAAATCAAAGATAAGTGTTTCATTGTGCCACGCTCCCTTTAATGATATCGTACACCCTGCATATGAGAGCCGCCACCTCGCCTCGGCTTATATCTCTGCGGGGGTAAAAATTAGTGCCGTCCCCTTTTAGGATGTTGCTTGCGGACATTTCGAAAACGGCATCTTTGGCATAGCCGCTTATATCCTCTGCATCAGCAAACTCTGCAGGATTACCTGAGAGGTTTACGGACATATATTCGCACAGTCTGTGTAAAATTACCGCCGCATCTTCTCTTGTTAGATTGTTATGCGGCATAAATTTACCGTCCGCACCCATTACCAGTCCGCTTTTTGCGGCACTTCCCGCATATGGTGCAAACCAATCCGTGTCCAAAACATCCGAAAAGCTGTGTTCGCCGTCCTCAAGTTCAAACGCCACGGCGATCATTTTTGAAAACTCCGCACGCGTTACGGGGCTTGCGGGGCGAAAACTGCCGTCGGGAAACCCGTTTATAACATTCATTTGGCTAAGCCGCTGTACATATTCGTGGGCAAAATGATTTTCCGTGTCATTAAAAGTGGGTGGTGGAGATGGTTGGGGTGTTGCGGGCTCGGGTTTCAACAAATCCTTACTTGAGGAAATGGTTGAAGAGCTGCTGCCGGGCGAAGACGGGGAAGAGGGGTTTGAAGAGTTCTCATAATCCCTAAGCACCGATGCAACATGCTTTTTGAAAGACGCCTCGACATCGGAAAGTTTTCCGTATGATGAGCGCTCGTCATACATACCCGAAAAAACCATGCTCTTCCGCGCGTCGGGTATTTTAAGATAATCCGAATTTGTCAAATCAACCCCAAAAGCAGAGTCGCCCGTTACAATGGTTCTGAATGTCTGCCTGTCGGGAGCAGTCTTTGCAGCACTCAAAGCATACATCTCACTGTATATTGCAGGAAGCGGTCGTCCTGAAAAGTTTTCCCCTTCAAGCAGGGTTGTCAGCGCATTTTTCTGCGCAGATGGCAGGGCCGCATAATCTTCATATGTAATGCCAAACAGCGCATGGTAATTAGCAAGCGCTTCATCAACCTTTTTGTCCCTCATCATAGCCGCCGCTATACCGCCCGAAAACGTGTCATAAAACGAAAGCACGGTAAAGCCCCCGGGCATTTGAGAACGCATATTATACGCATAATTTGAAGCGAATGACATATAGGAGGGGGGGTATGAGGAGTCAATCCCAAGCTTTTCGGCATTATCCCCGTCAGCAACCAGTGTATTTACAGCGGATGAACTTGATGCAGAGTTAATTTGAGTTATAAGATTTTTTGCTGCCGAACTTTCAGAATTAAAATAAATAAAGCTTTTTGTAAGGCGAGCATCATCTATATTGCTGTCCGAATAAAAATACACCTTATATTTTCCGCTTTGAAGATTTTTTGACAGCGGCATCAACTCGGAGATAATCCCGTTACTTTTCGTAAAAATAATTTGTGAAACAGCCGGCAGATTTCCGGGTGAAAAAACAATATCCTCGTCGGTATATTCAGCGATATTAACCGTCACGGGGACATTAGCCTGATTGCCGATGCTGCCGCTTATTGCCAAAGATGTGTCCGCCACGTTAAAAAAAACATTTACGCTTGTTTGATTAGCGGAAATGCTGATATTTGGCAACAGAAAAACAAGGGCAGCCAACAGATATAAAATTCTTCTCATGATATTTCCTCCAATTTTAATATGGTACATTTGGGTTCGATACCAGTAAAATTGCGAGGCAACCATATTCAACTTGCAAATTAAGTTTACACTATTTTGCTGCTATTGTCAATACCTAATTAATAAATAAGTTTTCAGGTCGGTTTTTTGTTTAATTTTCTGAATGATGTGGGTGAAAAATCATAGTATTCCTTAAATGCTGTACAAAAATATGTGGACGAGCCAAAACCTACATTGACGGAAATTTCCTCAATGGTGCCATTTGTGAAAAGCAGAAGATTATACGCTTTTTTCAAACGCCACAGTTTTCTGTAAGCAATGGGGGACATGCCCATCTCCTTTTTAAACCTGTGTGCAAAATGGTATTTGCTTAAATTGCACATCTCGGCGTACTCCTCAAGTGTAAAATTCTTCTGGGGTTGCTGCTGCATCATATAAACGGCAAACTGCAATGTGCCGGTTTCTTTTGCTACCGTGTCATACCCCTCGCATCTGCGCCACAAAAAAACCAACAACTCAATAAAAATAGAATTGGATACAAGCTGAAAATACCGATCCATCGGGACTTCCTCGTGTATCAGGCGAAGTAAATGATTTTCAACCCCATCCTCATTGGCGGTGGGGGCATAATAAATTGTATCAAATTTAATGGGCACAAAGTCAAAAAAATCATGGTTTAAAACTTGAAAGCCTACATAATAGTTCTCGGCAGTGCTGTCACCCTTATATATTCTTTTATGATAACCCGGCTTTAAAATAACAAATGAGCCGGCCGGCGCCTTAAATTCCTTGCCGTCCAAATATATGTATTCATATTGCTTGACAATATAAAGAAAAATATAACGTTCTACATTTTCTTCAAACCCCATACCGTCTAAAAGAAAGTTATGTCCTCCGCCGGTTATGTTAAATATCTGCTTGTTGGAATTATTTAACGGTAAACTCATAAAAAAACAGTCCTTTCAGCAATATAACTAAGATTTACAACAATAATGTGTATTGATTTATTTCATTCTAACATTTATAATATAAGTGTGTCAAGGTTAATGTTCATTCCTTTATCAACTTGGCATAGAGGTATCTCAAAAATCCGGACAATACATATAGCCGCAATATTTTTAAGAAAAACCAGAAATGTGAGGCATTCCTTCATTCAACTTGCAAACTTGTGTGAAAAGGAGATGGTTTTTTGAAGAAATTAATGGCATTTCTTTTAGCTTGTCTGCTTTTCTTGCCTATGATTGATGTATTAGGGGCGGAGAGCAGTCTTTTGACAGGTGTTTCATTTAACGATTATGCTACAAATGAAAAACCCGGGGATTTATCCATAAAAGGGAAAAGATTTTATATTGATGAATATGCCAAAGGGGAAAAAGGCTTAAAATTCTTG
>CAZNYY010000236.1:0-4317 GCA_964577335.1 uncultured Oscillospiraceae bacterium
AAAATATTGCGATAGACTTTTTTATCAGCCAAATTCCAATGTTCATCTTGATTTCTGCATGGCAATACCATTGTTAAAGATATTTGCGGGAATTGATGTTTTAGCCGCAAAACAACTTTTGCAGCAAGCATATCAAATCCCAACGCACCGCCGTTTAGAAAACCTGCAACTCCTTGATTGATGAGATTGATTACCTCATTTTCAAGGAGTTTTTGAATTTGGGATAACTTAGACCTCGGAAGATTTCTGTGTCCAGTAAAACAACATGATTGACTTTTCAAAATATACTCCTCCTTATACTATTTGCCATATATCGCAAATAGTATAACACATATTTTTCAAATTTGCCATATATACCAAACAATTTGTTGCGATATATGGCAAACTGAAACAAAGTATATGTTATGAGGAGGGTCAATTTGGATACGAGAGCTGCCGTTGCAAACAGAATAGAGAGGCTCTGTAAAGAGCGAAACATAACGATAAACGCATTAAGTTATATTTCCGGTGTATCAAATTCAACAATTAGAGGGATTTTCTATAAACGGAGCAAAAATCCGGGAATCGTTACAATTAAAAAACTTTGTGATGGACTTGGGATTACGCTGGGCGAATTTTTTAGCACAAAAGAATTTGATAAGCTTGAGCAGGAAATAAAATAATGTGCAAGGCGGTTGGGGAAACTCGACCGTTTATTTTTATGCTTTTCTCGTAAGAAACACAAGGGGACAGGTTCAAAACACAAGGGAAAACACAAGGGGAAAACACAAGGGGACAGGTTCATTGTGTCATAAGAACACTGTCAACATTTTGTTGACAGTTAATGTACGTCCCCTTGACACGTTACTAATTCATGGCTTTACAGGATAAATTTTTACGCAACAAAAAACCGCAGGATTTCTAAATGAAAGGATAGCATATCGTATTTCAATTATATCATAAAAATGCTAAAATAATGTTAAAAGGGGCTCTGTATTTAAAATGAAATAGTGGAGGGATAATTTTGGATGTATCTATAAAACTAGCTGAATTGGCGTTGGATTTGTATAATGTAAATCACAAAAACAATGTTTACACTGCTACTAAACGATTGTTTTTGGACGCTTTGGCTTGTGCTATGGCAGGACATGACGCGCCCGGAATTGATATAATTAAAGAACAAATTTATGAATGGGGCGGGAAGGAAGAGGCAAGTGTTTTTTTTGAAAACAGGACACTCCCGGCTCCGAACGCAGCGTTTATAAACAGTGCGGTGTTACATGCCGTTGATTATGATGATGTGCACCTTTCGGCTAATACACATGTAATGTCAACAGTGTTTCCGGTTGCTTTTGCAATAGGGGAAATGATGAATTCCACAGGTGTTCAGGTTTTAAATGCTGTTATATCAGGAGTGGAAATATCTTGCCGTATTGCAAAAGTGTTCATGAAATACAGGAGCAATAATGGATTTTTGACAACTACAATTACAGGTGGCTTTGGTGCTGCGGTTACAGCAGCATTGTTAATGAGCGCGGATGTCGAAGAAATCGTAAACACAATGGGCATATACTATGCACAGACATCAGGGAATAGACAGGCTCTTTTGGACTTGTCATTGACAAAACGTATCCAACCCGCTTTTGCAGTAAAATCGGCAATATGGTCAGCGATGCTTGCCAAAAAGGGATTCACAGGTGCAAACAAAATTTTTAAAGGCTTTTTTGGTTTTTTTCATCTATATTCTGATGGTGGTATTCCGGAAGACAGTGAGTTTTTTACGCAAAGTGACTTTATGGAGATTGAAGAAATCGATATTAAAAGATTTCCGACATGCGGCTGCCATCATAGTTCCATTTTAGCGGCGATTGAATTGTCAGAAAAACATATGTTAAAATATGAAGAAATTGATTATTTTGAGATTCATATGCCTAAAAGTGGAGCAGATTTGGTTGGACATCCCTTTGTTATGGATGAAAATCCGCAGGTGGCAGCTCAATTCTGCGCCCCTTATGGTGTTGCACATGCCCTTTTAAAAGGACATGTGCACATAAAAGATCTCACAAACGAGCAAATCAGAAAAAACACGCAGACGGTTGCTCTTGCTCAAAAGGCCAAGATTATGGTTTATGAAAATAACAATTCGCAAATTGTAAAGGTGAAGCTTAAAAACGGCAACATGCTAATCAGTGAGTGGGACGAAGATTACTTTGTTCCTCGTGGCGAAGGTTATGAAAATATAATTGCAAAATTCAAGGAATGTACAGAATTTTCAGGGCTTCCACAGATATCACACACTGAGAAAATTATTGATTATGTCAAAAGGTTCGAAGAACTGACAAATATCGCTGATTTTATCAAAGAATACTTGAACTGAGTACAGAGTGCTTAAGGATGAAGGAGCCACCTCAGCCCGTCCCCTTGACACAAGGGGACGGTTCTATTGTCTCACAAACCCGTTACTTTAGTATCTCACAACACCTTTTCAAAGTCATCTCTTACAGGTTTTATCGTACCATTTTCAAAGAAAAGCACTTTCATGGTTTTTGGTTTTTGGGTTGTGGAGGTTATAATCGGCTTTGTGTTGTCATATCCGGGTTCAAGGTTATTTATATTATATTTTATTACCTCAAGCAAACCATTGTCGTCATATAACGCAACAAATACGTCTGTCGTAACGTAATAAGCCGTGTTATTCGTTAAAACCACATTAAAGCTTGTATTATCTTCATTGTTATAGTCGACTATTGTACAGTTTAATGTTCTGTCATATGTAATATTTTTAAGTATCGGATAACTGCGATTGATGGTATTGTCAATTTCCCAAACCAGGTCAAAGTCAAAGCCGACAAAGTTTGCTTGGGTTTTCATTTCTTCTGCTGTTAATTTGTTCCCGATTTCATTATAACTTTCGCCTCCAAGGGTATAGCAGTTTTCTATTATACAGTCGTAGGTGCTATCACCCGCAATGCCGCCCACATAAGAAGAATAAGAAGAAACACTGCCCGTATTATAGCAGTTTGCTATTGTGGTGTAGTTATTATCACCCACAATGCCGCCTGCATAATAACCTGAAACACTGCCCGTATTATAGCAGTTCTCTATTGTGCCATCGTTACCGCCCGCAATGCCGCCTGCATAATAACTTGAAGCACTGTCCGTATTATAGCAATTTGTTATTGTTCCATAGGTGGAGTTATAACCCGCAATGCCGCCTGCACGAGTAGAAGAAGAAACCCAGCCCATCGTATTATAGCAGTTTACTATTGTTCCATAGTTATAACCCGTAATGCCGCCGCATCCATAAGAAGAATGAGTATAAACCCAGGCCGCCACCATCCCCAAGTTTTTAATAACCCCTCTGTTATCCCCAAACAGTCCCACATGACCGGAAGAACTTTTATTGAGATACAACCCCAAAACAGCAAAGCCACCGCCATCATATTCACCTATAAATGGAATTTGATAATTCCCAATGGGATCCCAGCCCCTACGCTCGTTATAAAATACACCGCCCTCTTGTGTGGCAGCCGTCAAGTCAATATCCTTTGTTTGAATAAAATAAGCGTCCAAATAATTTCGTACATTATTTAAGTGTAAATAATTTTCAATCTTATAAGGGTTACCTTCCGTTCCGTTACCGCCCGCAAATTCCTCCTGTGCATATACGGCATCATTTATTCCAAGATATGGCTGCCCTGCAAACAAAAATGTTTGCACTAAAAGGCAGACCATAAAAACACAGGATATTTTTTTATGCAACTTAACCCTTGTCATTTGTTTTCTCAACTTCATTTCCCCCTCTGCAAGATTTTTCCTTGTTAAATATATTATAGTAAGGATGTTTGCAAAAGTCAATGAAAATACCAAAATTAAGGGTTTGTCACGACACAAAAAAACGGGTTGTTTCGATTTTGAAACAACCCACTTTTTTTATAATATCTTGACTACCGTGCCACAATCCGCCCATTTGCATGGAACATGGAGCGGTATGCCGGCGGATGCAATCTGCTTAGTACATTCCGCCCATTCCGCCGCCCATCGGGGGTGCTGCGGGAGCTTCAGGCTCGGGCTTATCAGCAACCAAGCTTTCCGTTGTAAGAACCATGGCGGCTATACTTGCAGCGTTTTCAAGCGCTGTGCGTGCAACCTTTGTGGGGTCAACAATACCCGCATCTACCATGTTCACATATTCGTTGGTAAGTGCATTATAGCCTATGCCCCTATCACTTGAGAGTACCTTATCAACAATTACAGAACCTTCAAGACCTGCATTGTAAGCAATTTGTTTAACAGGTTCTTCAAGCGCCTTAAGAACAATGGCTGCGCCTGTTTTCT
>CAZNYY010000237.1:0-4293 GCA_964577335.1 uncultured Oscillospiraceae bacterium
AGCCCGCCACAATGCCCCACGAAAACGACATAATCGACACTATAATCGAAATGTTTGCAGTGGCAAATATAAATGAAAGCAGAATGAACAAAAAGCACAGAAAGCGCATTAAGACCATCTGCTTTTTCTTGTCAAAATCAGGGTTCACAGCCCGGACAAGGTCAACCGCTATTGCCGAGCTTGACGACAGCACCAGCCCCGAGAGGGTTGACATTGATGCCGATAAAAGCAGTAATACAATAATGCTAAAGAGCAACGTTGTCCAAAGGGACGGTGCCAAGGCCGTCAAAAGAAGGTTTGGTATTATAAAATCATACCCGCCCTCCGGGATAGTATTATTCAGCGCAACCCTTCCGAAAAAGCCTGTAAAATATGCGCAGCCTCCTATAATAAGTGCAAAAGCCGTGGATATTACAGTCGCTTTTGTAATACTTGCCTCGTCCTTTATCGCATAGTATTTATGCAGCATATGCGGCAGTCCCCAAGTTCCAAAGCTTGTAAGCAATATATTTGTAAGCAAAAACTTAAACTTTGAACCGCCGAAAATGCTCGTAAGCTCGGGGTTTATTTGGTTCATTTCACGGAAAGCATTTTGAAGCCCCCCAACAGCGTCACTCGTTACCACCGCAAACACCATTGCCACAACGCCTACAAGCATGATTATACCCTGCACAAAGTCAGTCATGGTGGTTGCAATATATCCGCCCAAAACAAGGTAAACAGATGTCAGAGCCGCAACAATAAACATTGCAAGGGTGTTCGGCGAAACGCCGAAGGGGTTGTTTGCAAGGGCGGGAAAAGTGCTGGCAAACAAAACACCCAAGCCCTTATAAACAGTCGCCGCATACGGTACAAGGAAAACAAATATAATTATTGCGGAGTAAATTTTAAGACCTCGGCTTTGGTATCTGGCCTCAAAAAACTCGGGCGTGGTTGAAGCATTAAGAACATTCGTCATCCTCCTTGTTCTTTTAGCAAGCAGCCACCATGCCAAAAGACTGCCCAAAAGGGCGTTGCCAATACCAATCCACACGGCGGAAATACCTATGTCCCAACCAAATTTTCCCGCATATCCTATAAAAATTACTGCCGAAAAATAAGAGGTTCCATAGGAAAACGCCGAAAACCACGGACCTATGTTTCTGCCGCCCAAAAGAAAGTCAGACATACTTTTTGCCCTGCGAGAGCTGTAAATCCCAATCCCCGCCATCAGGAGTATAAACCCCAGCAGACATAAAAATGCCACAGTTTGAACCATTTTAAACTACCATCCTTCCATACTACAAATTTCTTATATTATACTACAAAATCCGCATGTTTGTAAAGCTTAAATAAAATTTTACAAAAACAGTGGAAAACAAATCGGTTCAGTGCTATAATAAATATGTATAAAATAAGAAATTTGTATAAATTTACAATTTTAAACTCCTGGAGGTCTTTAAAAATATGAGAAAAACCAAAATTATTTGTACACTCGGCCCCGCTACCGACGGGGAAGGGATTATGGAAGAACTTATAAAAAAAGGTATGAACGTGGCAAGAGTTAACTTTTCGCACGGCACACATGAGGACCATAAGCGAAGAATTGACGAGGTTAAAAGAATAAGGCAGGAACAACGCAAAAAAGTTGCTGTTTTAGTGGATACGAGGGGACCTGAAATTAGAACCGGTATGGTGAAGGACTCATGCATGCTTCTAAATCTTGATGATGAAATTACCCTTACAACAAAAGAGGTTATGGGTGGAAATGGTGTTGTAAGCGTAAACTACAAACACTTTCCGGAGGAACTTGGGCAGGGCGACAGGGTAATGATTGACGACGGGTTGATTGAGCTTGAGGTAATCGGCAAAAACGATACGGATGTGTTTTGCCGTGTTGTAAACGGCGGGATGCTCGGCAGCCGAAAAGGTGTAAACCTGCCCGGTATCAGGGTGCGAATGCCCTACATTAGCGAGAGGGACAAAGAAGATATTTTGTTTGGCATTGAAAACGATGTTGACTTTGTTGCGGCCTCCTTCGTTCGTACTGCGAAAGATGTACTTGAAATAAGGCGGCTTTTGGACGAAAACGGGGGCTAGGACATATATATAATCGCCAAAATTGAAAATAAAGAGGGCATTGAAAATATTGACGAGATAATCGAAAACTCAAACGGAATTATGATTGCCAGGGGGGATATGGGGGTTGAGGTTCCCATGGAGGAAATCCCCGGCATACAGAAGCTGATTATTAAAAAGTGTTTCAGTGCGGGAAAGGTTGCAATAACTGCAACGCAGATGCTCGATTCCATGATGAGAAATCCGCGCCCCACCCGGGCGGAGGTGACGGATGTGGCAAATGCAATATATGACGGAACCTCGGCAATAATGTTATCAGGGGAAACTGCGGCGGGGAAATTCCCGCTTGAAAGCTTTATGATCATGGATAAAATTGCCATCACGACCGAGGGGGACATTGACTATAAAAAGAGGTTTTCGGAGCTTAAGATAGGCAGGCTAAACCTTGGCAATGCCATAAGCCATGCGGCATGCATGACTGCGCATGACCTTGGCGCAACGGCTATTTTGGCGGTTACAAAATCGGGGCACACGGCAAGGATGGTTTCACGTTTTAGACCTGATTGTCCCATAGTTGCAACATCTACATCGCTTAAAATGTGCCGCCAGCTTGCTCTCTCGTGGGGGGTGTACCCTCTTTTGTCACAGGAAATGAAAACAATTGACGAGGTGTTTGAAAACTCCATTGAAATAGCCGCAAGCAGCGGCGTGGTTAAAAAAGGTGACATATTGGTAATGATGGGCGGCTCGCCCGTTGGGGTGAGCGGTACCACGAACTTTTTAAAGGTTCATGTAATGGAGGAATAATTTTAAAGTATATCGGCGCAGAAATACTCTGCGCCGGTTTTTATAACATAGAAAATTGCGCAGCAATTGCTTGATCCATAAAATTGAACATATGAAATCCTGCGCCCGTAGGAGCATGTGTTTAAAAAACACTTTTTATTGCACCAAGCCCTCTGAAAAAATGTGATAAATTATCATATATTTGTATTGACAAAAGCAATCCCCTGTGTTAATATCTTTTGAGTGGGAATGATATATGCGCCATTAGCTCAGTTGGTAGAGCAACTGACTCTTAATCAGTGGGTCCTGGGTTCGAGTCCCCGATGGCGCACCAGATATAAAAACGCCGCAAACCCTTTGGTTTCAAGGTTTATGGCGTTTTTATATTTTAAAATTCATGAGGATTTTGGGGTTATGCAACATAAGTTTTACCCCTTATTCCCCTTTTAAGTGCGACACTTTTCTTACGTTCTATCTTTTTATTGTAATAAACTCCATAAATTCACCCCACACAAAAAATTACCCCTTCACTATTTCGCTATACCTATCAAATATTGCCCGCACAAAATCCCTATTCATCGGCTCCCGACCGTCAAGCACCTTTTCCCAGTATGCCATATTTTCAACTGTGGTAATGCCGTCCAAAATCATGTTATTGACTGTGTTATCGTAGCTGTATTTGTTGGTCGGCAATACTTCCTTCGGCGGTTCTGCAAGGTTCACTCCGTAATGCTCACAAACACCTTCTGCAATCGCCCGGGCAAAATCGTCTTGACGGTTTTTGAGTTTTTCGGCATCGGCGGGGTTTGAAATAAATGCTGTTTCAATCAGTATCGCCGCCATTGCCGTCTGTTTTAACACCGCCAAATCAGGTCTTGCCTTAACCCCTCTGCCAGTGGTGGCAAGCTTTTTCACAATGGCAGTGTTGATTTTGGTCGCTATCGGATTTGCGGCATTCCCCAACCTGTAAACATAACATTCCGTACCGTTCGCCTGTGAATTTGTGAAAGCATTAGTATGTACGGACAAAAATAAATCCGCCCTCCAGTCGTTCGCCATCTTTGCCCGTGTCGATAAACTGGTGCTTAAATTCGTCCCCAAATTGTCGGTCAAATTGTTACGGGTAAGCAGCACATCAAACCCCGCACTGCGTAAAATATCTCCCGTTCCGTCCTGCTCTCCGTAGTCAATCCCCTCAATTAAAACAGGAATGTTTACGTCCGTGTCCGATACAATAAATCTTATAATCCGCTTGTACCAAGAGTGAGAACGAAACCAGTCAACGTATGAGTAGGGGTCAGTATAGGTGTTTAGCGCAAACTCATATTCTCTTTTCGGAAAAATCCCGTCAATACTAATTTGCGCTAAACTCCCATGCCCTCCAAGGTTTAAATCCCCCGCCTCGGTAAGGCTGATGGTTTCAATCTTTATTCCCGCTCCCGTGCGAAA
>CAZNYY010000238.1:0-4238 GCA_964577335.1 uncultured Oscillospiraceae bacterium
GTACCTCCTGCGCGGTTTGCGGTTGTTCTTCTAGCATATTTTGCGTTTGTTCTTCTTGTTTATTTTGTGATCCACAGCCAACTGAAATTACTAGAATACATGCAACAACAATCGTACAAAGTAAATTTCTAAACCTAAACATTGCCTTATACCTCCAATTTAATTTAATAATCTCCAAACCACGCCAATCAGATAGCACGGATCTTGCTTGCCCCAGGGTAACTGTAACCCAAGAGACGACCTCCTAGATGTCCCATCTTCATGCTTAGAACATTTCCGCCACTTTGCTGACGAAGCCAGAAAGCAGCATTCTGCATGCATAGATGTACTGTGCGTATTCATCATTAGAGAAAATGCCCAAGGGGCATACTGACAACCCCGCTAAAACCCTGCCTATACGAAATACAAAAGCTGTTTCATATTAACTGTAAGGGTAATCTCTAGGTATTTCTAGCAACACTAAGGTGCTTGAAAGCATGGAATCAAAATTTAAGCACCGTACTGGCATTGGAGCGGGCTAATAAACGCTACTTTATATTTTTCTTGCCTTAAGCTAGACCATATGCATGCCACCCTCCAATTAATTACATTATTTGAATCGATTGTATAATGTATTATTCGACAATATCTCTAAATCTCCTTTTTTTTTTGAACATTTTTTTCATTCTTATAATTCTGGGAATTTTTTAGGCCTTTGTTTAGCGCCCCTAGGCCTAACAAGCACTGATCTAACAATCTTGTTAAAGCCTTTACCCGGGGTGTTATGCCAAAGGACAATTTTCCTAAAAAGGAAAAACTAGTCCAGTTCCAGAAAATCTTTGCTCTGAAAAAGCCCTGATACAGGAAATTCCTTGATAAAAGGGTTGTACTTAAGACCAAAAAACTGGTAAACATCATGGTTCCATGACCTCCTTGTCCATAGCTGAAAGCCAAATAGTGTTCTTTGGCATGGAATCAGCCGGAAGCATTTCTGATGGGGGCCTCGGCATTACTTCCTTGCTGCCGGGGATCCCTTCCGAAACCCTTGCCCTCCCTCTACACTTCATGAGTGCATTATCAGCGAAAAGCACCTTTTTAGCGCTGCCGATAAACTTATCATCCTCATAGAGAAAATTTTCCTCTGGGCCGCCAGACAACAAATCAGGATCATAACGAACATTAACCTTTTTGCCGACAAAAAAAGGAGAAGTCTCATACAAAAAATTATTAAGGCTTAAAAGTGACGTCATGCTTAATTGTTCTTTCCACCCTGACCAGAAACCTTTCATTAAATAACGATAGATCATTGAGCAGAACAACAGATTCCGACTGGGCCAAGAAACAATCCAGGGGGGGGGAGATGCCTAGACCGGTGTGAACCTTCCCATTGTAATTACAAGAAAGCCACTCCCAAAACAAAGAATTACGATGTTCAATATCCCTTACCTTACTAACCTCCAATACCGACAAAAATCTTAGCCAGCAGCTTCTGAAAAACCGTTCAATTTCCCCCTTGCTGGTTGGCGTGTATAGTCCTATCCTGAGTAAGGTTACCCCAAGGCCCGCCGCCAGATATTCAAAGTTGGACGAACGATAGATTTTACCATTATCAGTGCTATGACGAATTCGTCATAGCACTGACTATAACGAAAAAAATACTATGCTGAGGAGTCAGTATTTATCCGCATAAACTGAACCATTGGCGGAATTTTTCGGCATAGTGTTTACCCTCAATCAAGACTAAACAAGAGCTTTTTAAATTCTTCATTCTTCCAAATGGGCGCTTCAGCCACCGCATTCGGGTTCGTTTTTATCATGGCTTCGTGAATCATTTCAGTAGTTGCAAATGCATAGAAGTTTGATGTGGTCGATAGATTTTCGTGACCCAACATGTTCATAATGATTGTAAGCGGCATGCCTTGTTGGTACAAAGTCATCGCTCTAGTTTTACGCATTAAATGGCAATGAACATGATTCGGAATTTCAGAACAGCCATATCGGGCCCGGTCTGCATATTAACCCAGAAGAAGATTGAGCGAATCGGTAGATAAGGCATGAGGCTGCCCGCCTCCCATTGAGTAAAACAACGGTGCTTCCCTGGCAATGTCCGGATGGGGATGGAATTCCTAAAGATACTGGTGAATGTGGGCACCGGTTTTTTCCATTAAGGGGACATTGCAGCTTTTATTGCCCTTGCCGGTTAACGTGATAAAGGGTACCTTGACATGGATAATATGCAGATTGGCAAGCCGAATATCCACAAGTTCCTTTGCTCTGGCGGCTGTATCATATAACAAGATGAGCATCATGCGATCTCGCCGCCCTTTTTTCATATCGGTTTTGGGTGTTTTCAACAAAGCGTCAACCGCCTCACAAGACATATACAATATGGTTTTCTTGCATTCTTTTGTCCCGCGAACGCTGCATACCTCATTGTAATTCGCGACCAAAGTCTCGTCCGTGCTGTATTCCATGAATGATTTCAATGCAGTCAGACGCAGATTGCAGGTTTTGGCCGCGAAATGCTGCACCTCATTCATCCAGACAGGATAGACTTTGACCTGCTTTCTACCAAATTCATCAAAGGAAATACGCTGGCGCTTTACACCCCATTGCGATTCTGAATGGTGAATGTAGCAGGTCATAGACTGCTTGTACGATGCGACGGTGTGCGGACTTAGGTTCCTAACCTTCGGAAGATATGTATGAAGAAAACTGCGGGCGTATTGCCAAAAGTCGGGGCAGAGAAGGTTTTTATTCCTCATCATCACCCACCTCCGGAAGTAATTGTTCCAGCGTCTTGGTCTTTTCTGAGGATGTCGGAAAAAATTCGGGTACCAGATGAAGATAGTAGAACGTGCTTTCCAGACTGGCGTGTCCCATGTAACGCGACAAATAGGGAATCATAGCATGGACATTGACATCTTGTTCAACCCACCGATTCAGCGTCGCAAAAGCAAAATGGTGGCGAAAATCATACGCTCTTGCATGTACTCGAAATCCCACGGCCTTCCAAATCTTTCTGAAATTTTGGCTGGTATTTAAACACCCGTAGCAACGGTCTGCCTTAGCCGGGAAAAAATAGGTCCGATCCGAATAGATGCCATTTACAACAGCATCGTATCTCAGATGCAACGGTCGGAGGTCTTCCGGAAGGAATACTCTGCGATCGTTGGGGCCTTTGGAATGGATAATATCGATATATCCGTCTTGTAGGCTTACATTATTCCGTAAAAGCAATCGTGCTTTGCACGTTCTCACCCCACAACAGTACAATAGCCTGTAACACATTGGGAGGATAAGATGCCGAACTCCGAGTTCCTTTCGGGGGGACTAGAGTACCACAAACAGTGAAAAAGCGAATAATTTCATCTTAGGCGAAGAAATGGGGCATAGGCCGTATTTGCTGGCGGCAGATTTTGCTGGGAATGAGAAAGCCCTTGGCACGCCTGGTTGACTGAAGATATTTGCTAAACTCGCGGATGGGTGCCACACGCACACGTTGCGTGTTGGGGCATTCATTCTCTCGTAGGGTGATCCAGTGCTTTGCGATTTCATCCAACGAAATGTTCTTTGACTCTTACCTTGCGCAATGAACGTCAAATTCATGGAGATAGAATGGTCGCATACTGCCTCCCCAGGGAATGCTTGTATGCTACAAAGGCCACCATGGAGGGAGCTAGCGAACTCGTAAATGCCTTACCCGTCATTGCAGTTCCCCCACTTCCATAGGGATATGGAGCAAGGTCAAAACACAACTGCGTAATTTTTCCTCGTTAGCCGTTAAATAAATGTTGGTGGTGTCTGGATTAGCATGACCCAGTGCCAAAGAAATGGTTTGAAGGGCGACCCCTTTGCTTAACATCTTGGACGCAACATAATGCTGAAGGAGCCGAGTTCCTTTCAGTTCTTTACCGGGTCTTATTCCAGCCAGTGAAAATATCTTTTTTACAATGTTGTAACAACTGGCGTGCCCTTTTAGCGGGCGATAGGGGGCATTGCAGGATAAAAACACAAATGGATAATCTGATCGGGAACGTTCCTTGACAATATATTTTGCCAAGGCATTCCCCATTGCGGGAAGCAATGGCAGAATCAATGGCTTCCTTGTCTTATTCTGGATGAGGTGAATTACTTCTCCCTGCCAACAGATATCTTCCAACCTTAAAGATAGGATATCCGCTGCCCTTAAGCCAGTGAGTAGTGCAAGCTTCATGATTGCTTGATCCCTTAGGGAAACTTCATTAGTTTGTAGTGCA
>CAZNYY010000239.1:0-4217 GCA_964577335.1 uncultured Oscillospiraceae bacterium
CAAGTAGTAACGATAATACTCTTATCACGGGGCAAGGAATGATAAGAGATTATTTCTTTTGCAGAATTTTTTATATGGAGAGGGGCACAAAACTTAAAATGTGCCCCCCTTGGGATTTAAGACTCTATTACCACCGCATTCTTGAAGGGGGCAAAGGACATACCATCCCATGTAAATACCTTTAGCATGTAATTTTCAAAATCACCCGGCACTGTCAAAACATCCGTGTAATAATAGCCGTAAACCGCTTCAGTTTCCTTTTCGGCATCTGCCGTGAGCATCGCTCCGTCTACCACCTTAACACTTTGAAGCCTTTTTCCGTCACTGCTGTACATGGCATAAATTAATGTGGGAACATCAAAGCTTTCGTCGCCCATTGTCGTGTAGCTTGCGCTTACCCTGTAATCGCCGGCGCTGTCAATAGTATCTTTTATTGCACCGTTGCAAGTTATTTTAAAGCTTTCCATTTCAGCCTCGGGAACAAAATCGGCTGTAACCTTGTACAGTTTAAGGTTGTCTACAGTTATACTGCCGGGGCTGTTTACAGCCAGGGCAAATGTGCATATATTGCCGTAATTCCCGGGCCTGTACGCATTAATAACCACGGGTGCATCGTCCACCCAAAGGGAGTATTCCCAGTTTTGCAAATCAATATGGTATTTAACGTGATATGTATCACTTCTGTTTGTAACATCCGCCTTTGCGGGGGTTGTTGACGCACTGCTTCGGGTAATCCCGTCAGCATGGAAGGTATTTGCGCAGTATGTATATTCGGGTCTGTTCGTATATATTTGAGATTGTACAGTGGCAGGGTTATTATCCTTTTTCATGTCATATTCAAGAACATAATATCCACTTAGGTAAGGATAGTTCGTTTTGTCTTCTTTTAAGTAATAGTAAAAAAAGTACTGTCCGTCACCTCCCGTATTTGTAAGCTTTAAAGCACCGTCCTCTACCACTGCTGTACCAGCTGTGGACTTGTCATACCACTCCCCTGCTATGTTCTCGCCTGAAAAATCATCATACAGTAGATAGCCGCCCTCCATATGCATGGCAGGCTCATCCCCATACAATTGCACATAAAATTCATATTCCTTTTCAAATGTATTGCCGCCCAACTCAAAAATTGCCGTCATTGTCACCATTTCTGAAAGAGTATATCCACGCATCGGACGGTTTATTGTGCCCCCGTCTGAAATAAGCGCGGGGTTTGAGCTTGACCATGTGATAACGCTGTGGTTTTCCCCCATTGCGGGCAGGTTTAGGTTTGTTGTTAAAACATTATTGCCAAGCGGATTTACATCTGTAGTTAAAAGGCTTTCAAGAGTTACCAAATCCGCATCAAGGGCAAGGTAATTCGGCTCGCCCGCTTTGTATACATGAAAGTCGTCAAAATAAACGGTGGCATTATCGGTCTGCCATGAATTTTCAAATATTACAGCCATTGACGTAAGCGGATGGCTTCCCGACAAAGTTTCGGTGTAAATCAAATTATTGTCAACATAAACCTTTATTTCGCTATCTCTGCCAGCTTCATTGTCAAAAACAAAGAAGAAGTCATGCCATGAAGCGTCTGCAAAATTTCCACGTAAACTGTTGTCAT
Organism: uncultured Oscillospiraceae bacterium; assembly: GCA_964577335.1. Lineage (GTDB taxonomy): Bacteria > Bacillota > Clostridia > UMGS1883 > UMGS1540 > CAZNYY01. Next base: position 1,604 of record CAZNYY010000239.1, read on the forward strand.
TATTTTCCGTTATTCTCATGTTTCCGCCGGGCAGCCAATACGCATAGGCTATTTTTCTTCTGTTGGCAGCTTCAAAAGATAAAAACACACGTTTGTTATCCGTCTTTTTAATTTTAAACGAAACAACATAAACGCCGTTCGCCAAGGATTGACCGTCATTTTTCAAATCAATAAAAGAATATTTTGATGCGGACGCACTTCCGTGCCTTGTAAACTGCAAGGTGCCGTCGGACTGAGAGAATGAATAATTTGCATCCACCAGTTCTGAGGAAACTCTGTCTGATACGATTGTGCCTGAAAAATCATCACTATAAATGCTTTCATCCACCGGATAAATTTCCGCAAGAAATGATGCACCCTCTCCATACACATTACAGACCGAGAAAGCCATGAAGGTTACCGTTACCAATGCCATCAGTTTTTTCACTACAATCCATCCTTTCAAAATTAATTTTATAACGTGGAAATTCTTTCTTTTACAAAAGCGAACATATTTACGTTTAGTATATCAAAATTAATTTGGCATATCAATATTTTTAGAAAACTTTTTTTATAATATACTCTATTATTTAGGTTGTATGGTATATAATATTGTCATTATAATTTTACTTGGGACAAAACAGAAAGATAGACTTTTTGGAAAAAACATTGTGTTTTATTAAAAAATGTTATAGAATATTGTCATAAAAATTATTTTACGGTGGTGATGTATATGAAAACAATTCGAGAAAATAGCGTTTATATGGAATACCCTCAAATATTTTTACGTTTTCAGGAGGGGATTGAATCTGTTAGCATGCCGCATCTGCATTATCATGATGGTTATGAGATTTACATAATGCTTGACGGTGAAGCAAATTATATTCTCTCCGATAAAACTTTCTCCCTTTATAGCAATACTTTTATTCTTGTAAATCCGTACGTTATCCATAAAAAAATAGCTATAAGCAAAAGCTATACAACTATACTTGTAAATTTTAACAACAAAATGCTTGAGCGATATTTTGCCCCCCAAGCAATTAAAAATATATTAAAACCGTATACCGATAATATTTTCGGCGCATTAAGTCCCCGTGATGTGCATAAAATTCTTGCCCTTAAAAATCCGCTTCTTAAAGTAAAGAAAAATGAAGAGGCATCCATGATGTATCTCGCAGAAATGCTGTCTGTGCTTGCAAACTGCACTCCTCTGACAAATATGTATGTAGAGCAAAGCACGTCCCTTGATAAAAAGATTTACGAATATGTTGCCGATAATCTTGAAAAAAAGATTACACTGGATATACTTTCAAAAGAGTTTCTCATGTCAAAACAAAGTTTAATTTCTACTTTTAAAAAGAATTTCGGAACTTCGCCGATTTATTTTGTCAATCATGTGAAAATGAATTTTGCCCGCTCAATGTTACAGCATCCCGAGTTTGATATAAAAACAATAAGCCAATATTGCGGTTACAAAAGTCAGTCATATTTCACTAAGGTATATAAGGAGGTTTTTGGGGTTAAACCCCTAAATTATAGGAAGGAGTTTGAGAAAAATGCCTGAAGAAAACAAGATATCTTTTTCGGATATTTCACTGCCTGACAACTCCAACAGCTATCACTTCCATCGTCAGTACGAAATTATTTATTTAATTGAAGGGGATATTTATTTCTACTCCGAAGGCAAAACGGTTCACGCTGACAAAAGCTGTATTTTTATAATTCCGCCGTTTACTCCGCATAAAACGGATTATAAATCGGCGAAGGTATGCAGAGTTGTTTTTGACGGCTCATATCTATATAAATATTTTACGGAGGAAACCGTGAAAAAAATAATTGCCGGGTTTAATAGCAGTTTTCTGTTTAAAGCCGATATTGACAAAAGACCCTTTGAAATTATGGAAAACCTGAGAAATGATATTATAAATAAAAAAAGTGTAAATTCATATTTATACCTGTATCAACTTATATACGAAACCGCCGTAATTTCAAGGCATAAAAACTCAAATACCAATAAAACAATTATAAAAATTTTAAATTACATAAAATTAAACGCCCAAAAAAAGCTCACTCTTGAAATGATTGCATCCGAAAATAATTTAAGCCGCTTTTATATCTGCAAACTTTTTAAGAGAGAGCTTGGCATATCCGCTGTGAATTACATAACTTTTATAAAAATTAAATATGCCACAGAACTTTTATGTGAAAACGAAATGACGGTAACACAAATTAGTCAACATCTTTCTTTTTCATCGCCTAAATATTTTACAAAAACCTTCAAACAGTATTTCGGTATACCTCCGTCCAATTATATAAAATTGTCACCTAAAATTCTCGGGCAGTCCTATAAATGCAGCGGCGGAGAGCTTTAGGCTGTCCAATCTTAAAGTTAAGGGTATAGGATTTTATACCCTTCTACTGCCTATTTTCCTATCTTTTATTTCCATAAAATATTTTTCGGTAGTCCCGGCTGATAATTCTTTGATATAATGATGCGATTGCTTTAATTTCTCTTCAGATGGATAAGAGGAATAAAACCCGCCGCACAGGCCGCCATGGTCACTACCCCCGGAAATGTACAGGTTATTTTCAATTGCAATTTCAGGCAATATGGTATACATGGGAGTTCTTCCCT
>CAZNYY010000240.1:0-4207 GCA_964577335.1 uncultured Oscillospiraceae bacterium
CTCTTCTTCTTGTTTTTCTTGATACGTCTTATATTCAGCAATATATTTCACGACCATGCTTGGAATTGAGACAGTTCTAATGGATGATTTATTTTTTGGCTCTTTGATAATAAGTCCAATACCATCAATAGATTGTGCAGCCTGCGCCACGGTAATTGTACCTTCGTTTAAATCGATATGCTTCCACTCAAGCCCAAATATTTCCCCCAAGCGCATACCAGTACTGATAGCGATATACAGAATGGTTCTGTTTCGTATCGGTTCATTTGCAATTGCCTGCAAAAACTGGGTTAATTGTTCTTCGTCGAAAACGAGTTTTTCTTTCGTATCAGGAGACGGAGGCTTAACCTTCTTTGCAGGATTGGCAGAGATAATTTCCCATTGCACGGATTTTTCAAAAATTGAAGAAATAAGCCGATGATGATGCATAATCGTTTGTTTTGACAATGCGCCAGTTTGTCCATCCAATCGCGAATTATCACCCTGTAATAACGTATAAAATTCTGCTAGATGTAGTGGTTTGATCTTATCAATTCGCAGATGTCCAAGGGATGGCAGAATTCTTTTATTAAGTAATTGGTTGTATCGTTCCAAAGTTTTCAAAGCCAAATGCTTTTCTGCATAGATTGTTTGCCACTTTTCAACAAACTGATTGAATGTCATATGAGAGGATTCGGTGTATTGTCCTGATTGTACTTGAGCAGCAAAAGCGACAAGCTCTTTTTTAGCTTGACGCTCGCTGGTAGCGGTAACGGTTTTTCGTTTACGGTTACGCTTTCCATCAATTTTGCGTTCCAATTCGACTGTGAGGCGCCATTTATTGTTGCCGCGATACTCTATACTACCTGACATGAAAATCATCCTTTAAAAGTCATTTTAAGCATAAAATAAAGACCGTTCATAAATTTGCTGAAGCCTTCTAAGAACTAGTTTGTGACTAACGACAAATTCTGACGAAAGCTCATACACAATGTGATCATCCGCGAGATCAAATTCCTCGATCATATAATATGGCATTGCGGCATATAAAACAAATGTACTTACTCGTATATATATAGCAACGCGCATAGAAGTGAGACTCCTTTTTTGATAACATTAGATGCATATTGATTTACAAATCAAAAAATATGTTATATTATTAGATTACAGGTAATAATATAAGTAGACCGCAGGTGCTCTTACACCTACGGTCAGTACAAATAGCTTAGACTCTTTAAAGGAGTCGGCTCACAAGTTTAGGTCAGAAATAGACCGGTCCTTGCCTGGGCGGTCTATTTCTTTTTGTTCTGTGACAGTATGGCAACGAGTGCTCCGAAAGAAATCATCAAAGTCAATGTTTCATATACCGTCATGTGCATCACTCCCCTCTATAGGGAATGAGCCGACCGCCCTTTATAGCCTTATGCTATTGTACTTGTATTCTATCATAATCGTTATTCTAAAACGCCGCAAAGTCTCCCTTTACCCATTAGTTCTTTATAATCATTTTTGGTCGTTATCAACTTAATTTTAATAGTGGAGAATTAATTTTTTATTATTTTGTTATAATCATCCACTAAATTGTAATACTATCTAAATATAACCAAAATATAAAGGAGTTATTTGAGTATGAAGCAAAAACGTTATAGATCTAAACAAAAGTTTGGATATAGATTACTAAGTGATAATGTTAATCTCATTGATATTTATGCAGATTATTACATTAAAAATTATGCCCCTGCCTGTGATGATAGACCAATAATTATTCGATGTGATGGCAAATCATTTAGAGGAAACGATTGCTGGATAGTAGATCAAATGAATTTGATTGAAATTCAAGATAATTAAAGAAAAGCCGTGTCTTGTTCAATATCATTGAGTAATCTTGAAATTCTACCAGCCACCTGATTTTTTTCTATAAATGTTTGATACATATTTTGGGAGTCGCCAATTAGTTGATCGTATAAAACAACTCGAGCGTGATATTGTTTTAAGACTTCCATGGACTGTTTTTTGCCCTCTTCATCTACCCATTGTTTTAGAGGTTTACCTACAATGCAAATAATTTCGATGGGTTCATTTTCAATTTGACATGCCTTTAAAATCTTTTTTAGAGTGACATAGTATTTATCAACTTGTTTACTCAAAGTAAAAGTATCTACGACAATATCTGCCCGTTTTAATTCAATTATTACATGTTTTCCAGATGATTTTTTATATTTAATATCAAAGCGAGCTGTTTTCTCTTCTGGAGTTAAACCTAAGCCGTCATCAATATCAGGGAATTGAGTAGTCATTCTTTCTTCTAAAAGAGGGGCTTCAGTTGCTCTATCCCATGAGGGATCTAATAGCCAAAGATGCTTATAAATATGCTCTTGTAAAACCTTTTCCAAGGCTCTATCATCAACCTTTTCCTTTAATAGATTGATAACCTTTAATCTTTCGACAATTATTTGATGATATAAAGTAGCTTCAATATCATCAAAATCGGCAAATATTCGGCCAAATTCTTCAATGTTTTCGGGTGATATTCTATCAAATGCATCTAAATTTTCTTTATACCTAAAACTTTCAAAAGCTAGTACACCATGTTTAAAAAGATCTTTTTTCGCTGTGTCATCTAAGGTTAATTGGTTAATCTTTCCGAATAGTGATTCAGCTTTTCTTTTGTGGTCAGACCCAAGCTCTTCAAACCAGTTTTTAATTGATTGTAGTTTTAAAGCTTCATGCTTACCTTTTTCATTTCGCAATTTTGTCCAAGTAGTTTGAATATTCTTAAGCTCCACATAAACAAATTCTTTTAAAAGAATATATCGGGGATCATCTTCTATAATTTTTTGACGACTACTTGTTGCGATGTCTTCTTCGTCATCCAAATCTAGGAAGTCGGCGTGAAGTTCGCCTATTAAATATTTTGAATATAGTCCTCCTTCTGAAAAATCCTCTAAGATATCTTCTTGAGCTAATTTTCCTCTAACCATGATAACAATTTTATTGATATTTTCGTTCTCATCTTTGAGATCTCCAGAATTTTCAACCGTGCCAATCCATCCATGTACTTGATATTGTAAATTTGGATCTACAACAGGGGAGCGGAGAAATTGTTCTTTTAATTTATTTTGATTGCAATATTGAGCGTAACAATTTTGGAAATGAGCGTCTTGATTGCTACTATATGTCCACAGATATTCTATTTTGTGAAAATAATCTCTATCAGAAACAGATATAGGTGAATCGTTAACTATGATGTCAAACTTATGTTCAGATCCGATTACGCTGAATCTTCTAGCTAATCTTTTACGTAGAAAAGTTGCTGTATTCATAGTACGTTTTTTTAAATCTGTTAAAATTATCTTTGTCCCATTATGTGATATATCAATTTTATTATCGTTTAGTGGACGAGGAAAGTATTTGCTGTCACCATCTTTGATTTTTTTTTCTAATTCAGTAGTATCAATTATGAAACCGTATTTTCGACCATCTTTGCAAGTATGAATTTCTATTTTTCGTGCTATAGAAAATAAAGATAATTTACCAATACCTTTTCTTCCCATAACGGGTCTGCCATATTTAGGAGTTATGGTATACCCACTCTCTCTTTTTTGATAACCTACTTGTAGAAATTTGGTATTAATATCAGCTGAATTCATGCCACTACCGGTATCTATAATTGTTATACATTCATCGTCAATTGTGATTCTAACAGTATCTGCATCAGCATCCCAAGCATTAGCAACTACCTCGGACAAAACGGCAGGAACATTACTATACAAATTTAACCCTAAATGTCGTAATACATTTAAATTCATAGTCATTTCATAAATGTTAGTTGATTGCATTGTTTTTGCACCTCACATAATTTAAATGGTTCTTTATACTAAGTCCAATGATTTCGCCAAGTCTAACTGGCACTGCGTTCCCAATATGAGTACCTATTTTCTGAAATGAAAAGGAAGATTGAGGATCAATAAAATCGTAATATCTTGGAAATGTTTGTAGCAATGCACCTTCTCTTAAAGATAAAGCTCTGTTCTGGCTAGGATGTCCAAAGCGACCGTTGCCAAATCCATAAAACTGAGTTGTAATTGTCGGAGAGGGTTTATTCCACTCCATCCGTCCGTAAACAGACATATAGGTGCTGCCGCTAGCTTTAGTATGACACTTCGCTACTAAAGCTGGGTTCCAATCTCTCCAAGTTCCTCCAGGTGTAGATTGCGTGATACGGCTC
>CAZNYY010000241.1:0-4177 GCA_964577335.1 uncultured Oscillospiraceae bacterium
GGAAGCCGCTATTTTCTTATCCGTATACGCTTCTTTTTTCTCGATCATGTCCTCTACCTTTGACCGCTTTTTATTTACGGGTATGTTACACCACGGCAAAGTATAGGGATAAATAATTATACCGTCTTTGGATATAGCCTGTTTAACCTGTTCAGGACTGATTATTATATCTACGTCCCACACCGCCGCGAACTCGGTCTTACATTCCCTCAAGGCCTCGTTGATGTACTTAGTCCTGTAAAATGGCGTTTCTTCCTTGTGTTTGATTATTATTGCGGACTGCGGAAATTTCGCGGCTATATACCCTTTTACGATTTCAAAGTTTTCTTTTCGCCCCGGACTGTCAAACTTCACCACTAAAATAAAAGTTAAATTTTTCAATTAATGTCCCCCCTTTTTAATTAACATCCCCGTTGAAATCCCCGGCGTTCTTTTTGTAATAAATTTCGGCCCGTTCCACCTGACGTTCCTCTGATCCTCGCCCACAAAAAACAAATCTATCATTTCAAGACCGTTAAAATCAAGCAAGTCAGTAATAAACGCTTGACCTTTGATTTTATTGGATTCAAGATAATTTTGCACATTTTTACGCCTTAACGCCTCCCCGTCAACGGGGCGCCCCTCGCCCTTTTGAACCTTTACAAGCCAGTCAGAAGCCACAGCCACAAAAAGAAAATCGCACTTACATTGATTAATTTGATTGGCATGGCCGAAGTGAAATAGGTCATAACAGCCTGTTGTCATTCCGATTTTCATTTTAAAGCCTCTTCTACGCTTTGTATTTTTTGTTTTATTATTCCCGTGTACCACGAATTAGGACAGCTTTTCGCAAAATGCCACTCTTTTTTTGGCGTTTTCCAGTCTACCCCAAAATGCTGTATTAAGTAAAGAGCCGGTGAAAGCGGTATGCAATAACTTATTTCAGGAGTAATTATATCACAAGTTTCTATCTGTGTAAAGTCGTATTTTACCATTTCGCAGTCCATCCACCCCGTTTTTTCACCATCCCACGCGCAATGATAACACGTTGCACCGCTATAATATATTTTATGAACGTCTATTGTTATTCCGTCTTTTTCAAAAGTATCTTGAAGCCCTGTGTGTTCATCACCAAATCCATGAACATATTTAAAACCTTTTTCAAGCATATAATTAATTATTGCTTTTCTGCCCGGATGATTTATAATGCCAATATCAATATCACCGGGAATAAATTCACCTCTAATTATTGACAACAACGTGCCTGACATAAAAAACCACTTTGCATTTGAATTATAAAAGATATCAGCAACCCTCTTTAAAACCCCTATATATGCACTTGGTAGTTTTTCCGATACTAAAATATATGACTTTATCATTTTTCACCTCTTTTAAAATCATCAAATTTGTGAGCCCATTTAACAAATTTTAGTTTAAGCTCTGTGTTTTCCCGCGTCAAGGCCACTAACGAGGCGACTAATTGCGGACGTGTTAATTTTTGTGATTTTTTATGACTCCATTTTCTGATTTTACTGATTGTTATCATTCAAACGCCTCCTGCGGGATTATAACCTCGCCCATAGTCGAGGTCGGGATTTCAAGCCGCAGGTTGTATACTTCGCGCTCTAATCCGCCGCGTATCCGCTGTTCTATTTCAAGATTTGCCTGCTGTTGTGCTATAAGATTCAGTATATCCTTGTACCGCGTATCGCTTTTAGCGTCCTGCCTGACCGTGGACGTGTAGAGTAGTATACACACGAGTATCAACAGTATGACCGTAACGGCTGTATTAAGAGGCAAGTGCCAGTTGCGCTTCATGTGCGCTCCTTCCTCAACGGGCAGGTAAGGCGGATTTATATTTGGTTTAGGATTAGCGTAATCCGTAAAATAAGATATACGCTTATCAAAATACATTACTTCAAAAGTATTGTTTTTAAATAGGTTAAATCTTTTTTTACTCTCAAATAATCCAACCACACCAACAAGCATAGCAAAAGGTTTTTTTGTTTCAAATAGATGATTTAAAACTTCATTTTTTATACTATATGGTGGATTAGATATTATATAATCTGCATATTTAAAATCTTGATTAAAAAAATCTGTTGAATTTACTATATTGGTTAATCCATGTTTAGGAAGTAATTTAACATAATTTGATTGTTCTGTGTCAAAAGGACAGTATATAGATGTATTTAATCCTTTTGTATGTAGCGGAATATACTTTATTATCGGCAATATAGCATATTCAGGTGTATAATATTCGTCAAATTTTTTACATACTAAATCCATTTTCATACCGCCTCCTTTTCGCCGTGAATCAGGGCGAGTATCTGCTCCGCCGCTTTATCATGGTTTATTCCAGTGTAAGTAAAATTCACATATTCAGAATTTTCTACAATTTCTTTTATCTGTTCCGCCGTAATGCCGTCCACCCGTGCCAGCTTTGATTTCAGCTCGGCGTTCTCGGCTTCCAGCTTTACAACTTTCTGAAACTGCGCTTCGTGACACAAATCACACTTTGCTTTTTCTTTGACCGCCTCGGCTTCCAGCTCCCTGCACCTGTTAGACAGCCATTCCACGCTGTTATTTTCCACGCCGCACCGCCTTTATCACGATTTCGCAGGGTACAGCTTTATAGTTAACACCATAAAAAAAATTGTAATTATAATTAATTTCATCAACGGCAAATTTTCTTGTATTAAAAATCCCAGATTGTTTTCCACCGCATAATCCAGTTTCTTTTGTTTTCTTGTCTTTTGATATTATCGCCCACGCTTTGACCTTCATTTCCGCACCGCCTTTTTGATTTTAAAGCCGGTATTTGGCTTTATATACTTTTCGCTATATTTAAAATGTTTACACGCTTTTCTTGTCGGGTATATATGTATAAGATATGCTTGCATGTAGTATTGGTGGCATTGTAAACCAACATGACACCTTAAACCACACCCCATGCTATAACCGATATGTTTACATTGATAACAATATTTATGCTTGCCGTTCATGCCTTCCCTCCTTTGACAGTCTTTTCGCATAAGGCTATTTTATTTTTATATCCCTTTTGTTCATGTTATGTGCTTCAAGAATATTCGCAAAATCGTTTTCTAATTCTCTTACTTTGCTGTTAATTTCGCCAACGGTTAGTAATTCCTCCATTATTAAATTTATTTTTACCCTTGCCTTTTTAATATGCCTTCCAAATTTCCCTACAATTTCAATTGTCCTTTTTACGTTTGCCATAATAAACCTCCGTTTAAAGTCCTATGGACTATTTTCCTTTAACAGCCTTGACGCATAAGGCTAAACAAGAATTCCAAATATGTGTTTCATATCTTTCGCTGTCATCACGATAAAATCTTTCTTTCGGCAACTCGCTCAAAATCCGCTTCCGCTCGGCGGTTAACCTGTCATTGACCACCTGAAGTATTGCCGCTTCCAATACATCCTGATTATTATGGTTTTCACATAATTTCACAAGTCCATATCCTATCATTCCCCTCTCTCTATCCGACAGCCCGTCAACCTCGCCTGTGCCGTTAGGATTAGTGGCCATTGACAATTTATCGTCTGGTATTTCCTGCAATATTTCTGTTAGTGTTCTTGGATTTATATTGCTACCGCATTTAGGACACTTCATTTCACGCCTCCTTTGATTTTGCTGATTTTATTCAAATAATGTATCTGTATTTGTTTTTGAAGATATACCTTGCACATAATCACTAAATAAATCTTGTTCTTTTCTTCCCAAAATTACTGCAAGTTTTTTAAAAAATATCTCAAACGTTTTTGCCATTAACGGATAGCGTTTTATTTCACGAAGTTTGTTTTCATACTTTGACATTGGACATAAAAAACATCCTATACGATTGAAACCCTCGTCATAGATTTTTGGATATGGCAATTTATATTTTTTTATAAACTCCCACACTTCTTTTTCTGTCCAGTCTATAATTGGATTAATAATCAATTTATCATTGTGTTTAATACAATGCTCAACCATTCTGCGTTTTGACCGCCTTACACTTTCCTCCCACCTTATTCCCGTTATAACCACATCGGGATAATCTATTGTTGTTGCGGAGTAATAACATATATGTTTGACTTTACTCATTTCGGCAAGTTTTTTAATACAAATACTATCTTTACCACCCGAAAAAGCAACATATACTTGTTTCCCTTTTGGAATATTATATTTAAT
>CAZNYY010000242.1:0-4169 GCA_964577335.1 uncultured Oscillospiraceae bacterium
TTATAAGCAAATCAGAATAATTTAATATTGCGGTAATCGGGGTTTTTAAATCGTGGGAAACATTGGTTATCAGTTCCGTTTTAAGCCCCTCTGCCCGTACTTCTTTTGCAAGAGCCGACTTTAACCTTGCGCTTACCTCATCATCATAAGGTTTGATTACAAATTTTATAAAAACATATGACATGCCGATAATCCCTAAAAGCATAATGAAAAGTGAAATAAACCAAACCGCACCATTGCTTTCCCAAAAAAGGGCAGTGGCAATAAATGAGAATAATGCGGTGGCGCAAACCGTGCCGATTATTTTAATATTTAGTGGTGTAAGATTAAATATTGTCTTAAATATACCTCCCATTCTGCGGCAAACTATATAAATAAGGCTATGCTTAATAAATGTCCTATTTTTCGCATGACGCACAAGAGATAGTAAAAACAATAAGCCTATTGCATATAAAACAGCCGATATAATCATCACGACAGGCTGTAACTCGGTATAGCTTGAGGGTAAGTATAGAAAAATTTCAGATGAAATAAACACGAAACCTAAGGACACAGCGATTAACGAGCCAAGCGTCAACTCTGTCCAAAGCCTGTCAATCGTAATCATATTAATATTTTTGTCCTTATCCCTGCCGGATACAAAAATCAAATACACAAGCATTAAAAGGCTTATGACGAATAACATGAGGATTTTCCGCACTTCTTCTTGCTGAATTGCTTTTGTCTGTTCAAATTTTAATTGTTTTTCTGCAATAAAATCATCATCAAACGCTATAAACACCTTCCTATCAATCGATAATGACATTGAAATATTCGCTTTATTGCCGATTTTAAAATCAAAAAAATGCCCATCTATGATATTGTTATGCCTGAAGTTTTTAAATTCATTGGCCGATGTCATTTCACAATTTGTCAAAATATTTTCGCCGTCTGCGGCATAATAATATATTCCTTCTAGATTGCTCATGAACCTTTGAGCCATAAAAAATTCCTGTATATTGTTTTGCGTTTGCTTGTTTCTTTCTTTAAGAGCTTCATTTATAATATATTCTTCGTTTTTCAGTGAAACGAGAGTAGCTATGTGGGCATAGACAGTTTCGAGCTTTTCCTGCTCATTACCCTCTAATGCTATAAATACTTTCATGTTTTCCCCTTGCGGTATATTGGTATCTGCACGAAAAGATATGGCGGAGTCACTATGATAACCGTCCATTGTATAATATAAATCAAACCTTCTAAATTCGGAGGGCGATGTCATATGGCAATTTGTAAAAAGATTTTCCCCATCTGAAACATAATAATAAATTTCTTCCGCTGTGTTTAAGTAATTTTGCGCGGCTGTCAACTTGGCGAGTTTTTCTTCTATTCGTTTGTCATATTCGCTTTTCCCAAGCTCATTTATGATATAATCTTCATTCTTTCCTACAAAGAGCTTTTCAATATAAACATATATATCTTGGATTTCCCCTTCTACTTCAGGCATTGACAAATAATCCCTTGCAAACAGCTCATTTGCACCCTCTGTAGAAACGAGCATGTCGGCAAGAAAAGAAAACGCCGCCGCAAATGTTATCACGGTTAATAAAAAAGCGACTGTTTTTGCCCATATACTGTAACTAATTCTTTTCAATTTTGTATCCAATTCCCCACACCACCTTTAAATATTCCGGCTTTTTCGGGTTAATCTCAATCTTTTCCCGAATACGCCTTATATGCACCGCAATTGTGTTGTCATTCACAAACACATCTTCGTTCCAAACCCTTTGATAAATTTCCTCGGCGGAAAAAACACGGTTTGGGTTTTGGCACAACAGAAGCAGTATTTTATACTCAAGGGGCGTAAGCCTAACTTCTTCCCCATCTACTCTAACACTTTTAGAATATGTATCAAGCTCAAGACGACCTACGAGTATTTTTCCCTGCTGATGTGCAATATTGCCAAGATGTGTATAGCGCCTTAGCGATGACTTAACCCTTGCAATGAGTTCAAGGGGAGAAAAAGGTTTTGTAATATAATCGTCCGCACCTACGGTAAGACCAAGAATTTTATCTGTTTCCTCCGATTTAGCAGACAACATGATAATTGGAATATTACGCTCCTCACGTATCTTCAAGGTAGCGGTGATTCCGTCCAATTTCGGCATCATAATATCAAGCAAAATCAGATGTATGGTTTCCCTGCTGATGATCTCCATTGCCTCAAGTCCGTTGCTTGCTGTAAGCACGCCATAACCTTCATTTTTAAGATAAATTGCCGTGCTGTCTGCTATCGCCTTATCATCATCTACCACAAGAATTATTTGCTTATCCAAAATCTCACCTCCCCAAATCCCCTTATATTAACAAGTATAAAGGAGATTTCTTACAAAACATAGAATAAACTTATGAAGATTTTATTAAGATTTCATATACCTATATTATAACCTAAAAAGTTGTCTAAAAGGAACAGCTTTTTTCAGACCGTAGACCAACCCTCCTTTTGAAACGAAAAATTTTCAAAGGGAGGGTTAAATTTTAAGTAAAGTTAAGTTGAAATTTTCTAAATTGCTTATTTCCAAGCATAAACAGCAAAAAGGTTAAAAAAAGACCATTCTTTCTTTTCCAACTTGCTAATTTCTTTAAGTTCATGCACACAAAAGTAAGCAAAACTTGTATTTTCAGCTTTGCCAATCCGCGCAACCCAGTGTATCGCATGTCCTTGACGCCGTACTAGGCAATTAGCTCTTTCAGTTTACTATTGCCTTTTATCCCCATAATACAAAACCTCCAACATCAGTTATTTCTATTTTACCTGATGTTGGAGGTTTACACAATATTTTAGATACTACCATAAAAATATAGATTTACTGCCGTTTTTCAAGGTTTTTAATTTTGTTTATTATTTCCTTCTCTTGCTCTGATAACTCCAAATTCAAAAGCATATCGGGTCTGTTTTTTGCGGTGGTGATAAGGGATTGTTCCCTCCTCCATGCGGCAATTTTTGCATCATGCCCGCTTAGCAGAAGCGGGGGAACTTCCCTTTCAAAAAATTTCGGGGGTCTTGTGTACTGGGGATATTCCAACAGTCCGTTTGCGTGGGACTCTGTCTTGGTGTTGCCGTTTTGAATTACACCCGGCAGCATTCTTGCAACCGCATCAATAACTGCCATTGCAGGTATTTCTCCGCCCGTCAGAACATAGTCCCCGATAGAAATTTCCTCGTCCACAATTTCTTCTAAAATGCGCTCGTCAACCCCCTCATAATGCCCGCAAAGCAAAACAATATGAGAAAGTGTTGCAAGCACGGAGGCGGTTTTCTGGTTAAAGACAAGACCCCTGGGTGACATATATATTACTCTGGGCTTTTCGGAAAGGTTCCGGGCGATACTCATATACGCATTATATATGGGCTCGGGTGCCATTACCATACCGCCACCCGCACCATAGGGATAATCATCAACCCTCTTATGTTTATCGGTAGAGTAATCCCTGATATTTATAAAGTTCAGCTTTAAGTGTCCGGCTTTTACTGCCCTGCCGATAACACTTTCTAAAAGCACGGCTTCAAACATATCCGGGAAAAGAGTTAAAACATCAATCCTCATCATCAAAAAGCCCCTTTATGGGTTTTATCAGAATTTTTCCGCCCGGTATATCAATATCCGTCACAACCTCGTCAATAACCGGTACAAGGTATTCACGCCCATCGTCATTTTTTATAACATAAACATCATTTTTACCGGTTTGTATCACATCCGTCACCCTACCAAGGGTTTCCCCTTCTTCCGTGAGTGCCAAAAGACCGATAATGTCTACAATATAAAACCTGCCCTCGGGCAGTGGCGCCGCCTGTTCACGCTTTAGATAGAGGTCACAGCCTTTAAGGCGCTCTGCCTCGTCAAGCGTTTCAATTTCATCAAACCTCATAATAAGCATATCTTTATGAGGTCGCACAAGATTTGGGTGCAGCACCCTCCCGCTCCCTAAAACGAGTTCTCGAATACCTTCGAAAAACTCGGGTGAATCAGCATAAATAATTGCGTTAACTTCCCCTAAAACACCGTGTGTATTTACAATTTTAGCACATAAAAGCATATTAATCTCCATTCCGCCGCTGCGCGGTGGCACAAATAGTAATGAAACAGTATCTCCTTTTAGCGCGGCAGAGGAATAAAGGAGATTAATTGCGC
>CAZNYY010000243.1:0-4150 GCA_964577335.1 uncultured Oscillospiraceae bacterium
ATCGAAGAAACAATTCATCGTGATAGAGAAGTAGATGATATCCATAAATGGTTTGTGCTATCTTGCTCTGCCGAAATAGATGATATCATAAGCACTTTTATGATTGAATCCATCAGGGCGTATTAGGATGAAAAAATGAAGTTGTCAAATAATTTAGTGCCGATTCTCAACAAGGACGAGTTTGACATCGTTGCATTAGAATTTTTAGAGAAGTATTATCCGCAAGCTTTGGAGAGACCTATGGCGATTCCCATTGAGAGCATTGCCACACAGTTAATGAACCTTCAAGTAAAAAGAGTTCATTTGTCAGAGGATTTAAGTATTTTGGGACAAGTGTTTTTTAGTTCAGGACAAGCAGAAATTTATCTAAAAGATACAGCAGAATTTATATACGAAAATGTAAATAGAGGAACAATGTTTATTGACCCTGATGTAGCGACTGAACGAAATGTTGGAAGTGAGAGGAACACTATTGCTCATGAGTGTGTGCATTGGTATATTCATCGACCATATCACACGGTACAGATACTGGCCGGTGGTGAAAAAGCCGTTGCCAGTAGGTGTCCTATTGAAACTCCATCTGAACAGGTGAAATCACAATGGACAGATGAAGATTGGATGGAATGGCACGCAAACGGAATAGCTCCTAAAATCCTCATGCCAAAGATGACTTTTATTGACTGTGTTACAGCGCATTCGCTTTATGGTAGGATAATTGACGCTACTAATACCAAGAAACCCGCTTATCTAAATTTACTAACAGAAGAATTGGCTGATTTTTTTCAAGTATCTAAGCAATCGGCATCTATCAGGCTTTTGGAGCTTGGTTTAATATAGATATTTTTTTGCTTTTAAGTTCGCAGTCCAGCTTACAAGCATACACGATAAGGAGGTGGCAAGATGGCAAAATCAAATACGAAACAGACTTCTCGTACTGTTGCACGCAAAGCATCGTCTTTGCTGCGTGATGGACGCACCAGTTCAAAAACCAAGTCTGTTGCGGGCAGCGCACTGTCACAAAGCAAACCAAAAAGCAAATAAGGGAAGTAGCTCTGCGAAAGCTACCACCCTTAAAATAGGGAACACAAGCTTGATTATTACCCTGCTCATGCCTAATTCTGTGTAACAAATATTATAAACTAATTTTGTTTATTTGGCAAGAGAAAATTTCAAGCTGGAAAGGAGTGCTCAAAAAAGAGCAATCAAAATGAAAATATCATATAAATACTATATTTGTAGATGCGGAAGAAAGGTTATACCCCTTACAAGTCCTTGCAAATGTCCTCATTGTGGACGAGTGACTGTATTGAGATAATTACAGCTATTATTACATACATCTATGGCGGTGGTAGCATTAAATTGCTATTACCGCCATTTTTTACACCATTTATCGTTTGCTGTTGAAATTAGGATACTCAAAATAAACTAAAAATCCGAACCCATCTCCAACAGGCACAACCTGTTGTATGTGGTTCGGATTTCCATGGTTTGGTGCGGTTGACAGGACTTGAACCTGCACGAACTTGCGTCCAATAGCCCCTCAAGCTATCGTGTCTGCCTATTCCACCACAACCGCCTATTTTTAAAGGATAATACCCCACAGAGGTGCATTTCCCTTAAGTTTAAGATGCACACATTTTTTCGCAACAAAAGTATTATAGCAGTTTCTTACCGTTATGTCAAGATAATTTTCTTATAAAATGTAGCATTACAATAAGCGGATTGATTCTCGTAATCACGAATGGCGGAGGAAGATGAGGCGGCAGTATTAAAATAATCATGCTTCCATTTTAATACACATGCAAAAAAGGTAAACCCCTATGATTGAGGGGCAGAGCTGTTGATGTGTGACATGCCACACTTTTTTCTTTTTTCCTAAAACACCTTGACAAATTTGTTTTACGAGTGTAAAATATAATTATATTAGACAAATGTAAAACAAAGAGATTCTTAGCTTGAATAAATTCAAACTAATGGCCTCCAGCGGTGCGCATAAGCTCCATTATGCCTTATCTGTCCACGGTAAGGTTCAAAAGATTTATTTTTATTTTGTGGACAGAAAGGATATGGAACTTACAATGATAAAAAAACTACCTGACAGTGAACTTGAAATTATGATGATTATTTGGAATGCGGGCGAAAAAGTAACCTCGGACTATATTATGGAACGGCTTGACAAGACTTGGGTTAAATCCACGGTACTTAATTTTTTAAGCCGCTTAGCGGAGCGTGGTTTTGTAAAATATCATAAGGAGGGCAGATTGAATATATATGAGCCAATTATAAACAAAGAAGACTATTTACAAAGAGAAAGCAAAAGTTTTTTTAAAAAAATGCACGATAATTCCCTTGTCAGCCTCGTTGCTTCCCTTTATGGCGGTGACAGCATTTCACAGGATGATTTAGAGGAGCTGAAAAGATTTATCGAGGAGGCGAAATAAATGCTAAACGATATGCTTATGATTTCCCTTTCTATGTCGGCGGTTATTTTGCTTTTGCTCATTATTGCGCCGGTTTTAAACGAATGGTATTCTGCAAAGTGGCGGTATTTTATATGGCTTATATTAGCCGTCAGGCTTATTATTCCGTTTAAGACCACGCTGCCGAAGGCGCCTGTAAATATACCGGCGGTGCAAAACCAAACAATCGTTTTTAGGCAAGAAGGAATACCTATTGCAATCATGGACGAGGGTTTTGCAAAGCGAGGAGATATTTCCCAGACCCCTGCCGATTACGCACCGATTATTACTTTGCAGGAATTACTTGCCGCTATTTGGGCTGTCGGCGCCATGAGTTTTTTGCTTTATCATATCGCAAATTACATAATTTTCAAGAGAAAAACGAAAGCCTATTGCAGTAATATTGATACTAAAGTTTTTGACAATATTTTAAGTGATATGAAGATTAGCTTTAAGCCACATCTTTTAGAATGTAGCAAAATTGCAAGTCCCATGATGATAGGTTTTATAAAGCCTGCAATTTTACTTCCGAATACGGATTATTCAAACGATGAACTTACCGTTATTTTAAAGCATGAGCTAACCCACTATAAGCGTGGGGATCTTTGGTATAAGCTGCTGCTTGTGGTAGCAAATGCTGTTCACTGGTTTAACCCCTTTGTATATCTCATGGCAAATGCGGCAAACCGTGACCTTGAATATTCCTGTGATGATGCGGTTGTTAAGGAACGTGATATAAATTACAGAAAAGTATATTCAATGACTATTTTAAGGGCAATGCAAAACGATGAAACGGCCACCCTTTCAACTTCGTTTTCCGAAAGCGGTAAAAGTGCCAAAAAAAGGTTTGAGAATATTTTAAATAGCAAAGCAAAGAAAACAGGAGTTTTTGCATTTGCTTTAATTCTTGTAATTGTGGGTATTGCAGGCATAATATTTGGTTTTAATTCTAATGAGAACATTTCATATGTTTGCAAAACCTTTGAATGCTCCTTTGAACTTCCCAAAATTTGGGAAAACAAATATGAAATTGAAGAAAGAAATAATATTGTATATGTCTATCATAAGACTATTCGCGGGGAATACGGCGTGGGCACAGGAATGTTGTTTTATATAGAAATGCTGGGTGGTGACAACCTTAGCCACGATGACATTACTGACCCCGGAGGGCGCACCATTGCATTACAGGAGGGCGGATATACATATGTTTTTGGTACGCCTACCGATATTCAGTACCCGATATGGGAGGGCGGTGATAAGGCACTGGCATATGATTATGTTAAAATGACAAAGGAACATGATAAAATTAAAGAAAGTATCCGTCGGGTAGCAGAAGTAAATGGGATGAACACTGCTGCCTTAATACAACGCCAAATCGAAAATGCCATTCCCGCAGGCAGACAAATTATAGTAAACAGCGGTATGGCATGGAAAATTCATGTCACGGATGAAATGGATTTCAAAAACAATGAATATGGAAATGATTTTAATTTAGAGCAGGAGGCAAAAAAGCTAGGCATTAATATACATGACTATTTGGGGCATGAACTGGATGTTTTCATATACGGAGTGGAAACCGCAGATAGCAGTGAGAAATACACAAGGTCCCCCTATCTTTTTGTATTTAAAGGTACAAATATGATTCTATATAAGGATTTAGAAACCGAGGAAAATGAAATGATTGCAAGAGA
>CAZNYY010000244.1:0-4148 GCA_964577335.1 uncultured Oscillospiraceae bacterium
AATATCACACTAATAAGCGAAACCTATGTAAATTCAATTAGATATGCGGGAGAGTATCAAGATTTGAGCAGTGGCTTGTATTATTTAAGAAGTCGTTGGATGGATCCGAAAATCGGGAGATTCATAAGCGAGGATCCGTATTTTAGAAACTTCAACACCCCTGTTGCAGACATAAATATTGTCAAGCAAAGCACAAATTTATATGCGTATTGTATGAACGACCCTATCAACTACATCGACCCGACAGGACTGGCGGTAGCCGGACAAAATGGTGTTCCTTCCGCCCCCAACACGGGAGCCGATTGGCTGCGTACAGGGTCAGGCAAGTCGTTTGAAGAGTTTTGGGGCATAAGCACTGGTTCAAGCAGTAGTAGCGGAAGTTCGAGTAGCGGTAGTAGTTCCGGTTCAAGTTCAAGACCGACCGCGCCGAACGTAACTAATTTAGGCTCTTTGATTTCGCAAAGTCAGTCTAATATCAATTCCGCATACAATGCGTGGCAGGGCGGATATATCAGCCAACAGCAGTATATGGATAATGTTGCGCTGAATGGCGGCACATTGGCAAATTATAGCCCTGCAAGTTCGGGTCCGAGTGTTGTTCCCGGAGGTATTGTTGCACCGAGTGGGATTGTTGCCACAAACGGTATGAGCAACGAAGTAAGAGATAGAGTAATCAATCAAATCGCCACTACAAGAGGAATTTCGGTTGCGGATGCGACAGTAATTTTTGAACGAGATATGCAAGAGGGAGCATTATCAAATGATGTAAATGGTACATTTGCCGCTTTAACAGCAGAAGGCGTTATCCTGCAAGAAGTTAATATTTTCATTGGTAGCGACAAAATTCAAAATGTGTTTTTTCAAGATGGACGCAACTATGGACAATTACGTGAAATGGTGTATACGCTTGAAGGAACAAATCAAGTAGAGGATGATGCACGTCCGCTTGACCAAAGGCGGGTTTGGTATGATGAAACAACAGGCACAACAACAATTAGAGTAACCGATAGAATTACAGGACAGTTAGTGACGGTAGACCCGATTGATGTAACGCAGTTAAATAGTTCGACACCAAATAACGGAATGCTCTTGGTAAATGACAGAATACAGGTCGGATTACGTTGGCTTGCGGAACAGGTAGGATTAGATAATACGCTGACTTGGTGGGATGACGGCGCTACTTCTTATGCAGTAATGTATAGGAATACAGACGGAGTTCGGCAACTTGGTGATAACACATTTACACAAGGGGCAAATGCCTATTTTGATTATTACAATCAAGATTTTAGAGCATCAGACACAATCATACAAAATAATAGGTTGACAACAGCCGATAGACTTGCGGCAATTGCTAATATAGGAAATCTATATGACCGTGCTAATGATATAAGGCAGTTGGATACGCAAGGATTGGTACAAGGAAATATATATAATGTTCCAGTTTTTGCACAAGGCAGGCGAAACTTATGTTGGGCATTTTCGCAAACGATGATTGAAAGCTTTATTGCCAACGATGGTATGACACAGGCTCAAGCCGTAGAAAGAGCCATTGCCATTGCACAAGCCATTTATGGTACTGGCGTTGATAATGATGGTAACGATGATTGGAATAGAGGGGGCTGGCCGACAAATGCGCCGGGTGTTGCTTGGCGGGTAAATGCAGACGGTGATTTTGTTTGGACTGTACCATTACAGCCTGTTAACGATTTTGCAGGGTTAAACGGATTTTTGGCAAATTCCCCCGTGTATGCTTATTACAATAATGGTTTGCCCGGAGATGACCCGCAAAGCAGAGCGCATATGATTGTTGCAACGGGTACGGCTTCCGCTCCTGGTCACGATAACTTAGTTATGTCAAACAATCCTTGGGGCGTTAGGAATTTGCAAAACTTTAATGACTTTTCAAGAATGGCAATAAATGATAATGAAGGTAATCCTTTGCCGGACATGATATTTAGAAGCATATTACGCCCCAATATGCCATAAAAATTGTAAACAATATTAAAAAAGGAGATGGGGTAAAGATGAAAAAAATCTTATGTTCAATTATCTGTGTTATATACAGTTTATCTACTATGATAACAGGAGGATCAGCGATGGAATATCAATACGAAAAAGATATCGGTGAAGTAATAGTTTATAGTATGAGTCACGAGGCGTTTAGGGATTTTATTAATAATCCTTCTCTTGAAATATTTGATAACGAAGAAAATATTTATGGTGGTTCGGTGTATTCTTTGGTTGATATTCAATTATATTCAACTATGTGGGAAGTTGTTCCGCCGAATACTTTTGTCAAAGGAGTTCGAAGATTGGGCATAAGAAGTGGAACTGTTGATGAGGATGCACATGGTGTTATTCGTATTGATAATCTGCCGATACACACTGATTTTGTAGAGTTCTTCACAAACGGAAGTATAGAAACGTTTATACTTGAAAATGGGATTTCCGATGAAATTGAAATGTGTCATGTAATTTATGTGCCGGAAACACCCATACCTTTAACAGCATGGGTTAAAGCCGGAAACGATTATTTCATAACAATAAATGAGTTGCTTAATGATTATAGTTTTGACCTGCCGCATTATGTATATAGGTTTTACACCAAAGACCAATTTATTATTAAATTTGGCTTGAAAAATGGAACACTAATAGTAAATGGCGAAGATATAACAGGAACCAATTATGTAAAATTTGAAAACGAGTTCGTGTATCTGTCATTTAGAGTCATTTTAGAAAAATTAGGTTGTACGGTTGAATGGGATGGCGAAAACACGAGAGCAATTTTCTACAACGAAAACGGGAAATATGCTTTAAGACTTAAAGAATATCCAATGCTTGTAGAAATAAGCGATTTAACAAGAACGGAACCTACCCCGCCGGGTGGTGTTGGCAACGTGTTTTGTAAAATAATTAACGATAGAATAATTTTAGACGTTCAGAGTATGCGCTCGGTTGTCAAGTTAGTAGGAGCGATAATAGATGTAAATTATGATGAATTGACTGTAAGCGTTAAAAGCCAATAAAAACCTCAAACACCAAAGAAGACAGGGAGAAGACAGGGGACGGTTCTATGTCTTGACAAGAGAATTAGGTTATGACATTTGGGGACGTACATTATTTGTCACGCAGTCTGACGGGGGTTTGACAACCACTATTAAAAAATTATAAGTAACACGATGTCAAGGGGACGTGTCAAGGGGACGGGGGTTTGACAATCACAATTAAAAAATCATAAGCAACAAGCAATGAATATTCGTGATGTCAAGGGGACGGGGGTTTGACAACCACTATTAAAAAATTATAAGTAACAAGCAATGAATACTCGTTTAAAAAAAGGCAGCTTCGGTTGCCTTTTTTGGTGAGCCATGCATGGCACTTAACTAGGCGGCGTAAGTCCGCTATGAGGGTACATATCGACCCAACGTTAAATTTCAGCGTGATTTATTGCGATACACTTTCCGTATGGGGGAGAGTTTGAGAATTTAATGCCTATAAGTAAACTAATAATTAAGTATTTGTTTACAGAGGGAGAGAGAATAGATACTCTCCTTCTGTTAAACTACCTTACGTTTTCTATGTCTTGATTTTTTCACATTGTAAATATTGCGACAAGAAGGAGAACAATATTCTGACTTTTTAGATTTTGAGATATAAGGTTTACGGCATCTTTTACAAAGCTTAATTTGTGGCGACTCTGATTGGAGCCGTTCCCAAAATATTATATCTATTGCACTTTTTAAGCTGTCAAATTGCCAGCATTGTTTTTTATCTTCCCTGATAAAAGTTTTTACATTCCAAAGTCTGTGCTCGAAGGATTTGCCATCATATAGT
Source organism: uncultured Oscillospiraceae bacterium (assembly GCA_964577335.1). Lineage (GTDB taxonomy): Bacteria > Bacillota > Clostridia > UMGS1883 > UMGS1540 > CAZNYY01. The sequence goes on from CAZNYY010000244.1 coordinate 3,835, forward strand.
TTCAAAAGGGTACGATATAAATATACTGCATAGTCCGAAATCCAAGCAGTTTGCTCAGAATATTCAGAGTGAAAGATTGCACATTTTATATCCCTGTTATCTTCATAGTGCATTGCAAATAAGATTGTGGCTCTGGCTTCATTACCCTTAATAATTCGGTGAGATTTTTTCTCAAAAGGAAAAATCAAGTCCGCAAAGTCCGTGTAGTGCATAACATCTCTGCCAAAAGGGTTGCCCTTGTAAAACTTAATACTGCAATTCTCATATTCTTGTTCTATTACCGCCTGACCAAATCCTAAAAATCCAAAACGATT
>CAZNYY010000245.1:0-4146 GCA_964577335.1 uncultured Oscillospiraceae bacterium
TTCTCTGACGCAACATTAGAAGCATCCCGAATTAATTGGTCTATCAATTTATCACAGTTTTTATTTTCATTCATCTTACTTCCTCCTCTAGGGATTGAATGAGTAATTTTCTAGCTCTAAACAATCTTTTTTTAGCTGTTTCATACGATATACCCATTAAATCTGCTATCTCTTGGTTGGTATATCCATAAGACTCTTTTAATAATAGGGTATCTCGATAAATTGGTGGCATATCCTCTATGACCGCTCCAATGCGAAAGACACTTTCTTTAGAAATTAAAATGTTTAATGGTTCGTTTAAACTGTCATCACTAATTTCTAATTCATTAAAATCAGTAATATTCTTATTTAAATAAGTTCTTTTATTAAGCATATTTAAAGCAACGTTCCTACATATAATAACCACGAAATTTCTTGTTCGGGGACAAATAATTTCATCTATTTTATGTAAATTGTTTATTATTCTGATAAAAGACTGCTGGACAGCATCTTCTGAAAGATGATGATCATGCAATGTTTTATTAGCTTCGCTATACATAAGATATCTATATTGACAATATAATTTCTCTATTTTAAGATGATTTGATTTATCTTGATGTGATGTAAATATAGCCATATAAACTCAACTCCTCTTTTATCACAATAGCTAATGCTCTTAATTACTAAAATAACATAATTATACCGATATTTCAACACCTTAATTATTTTCCTATCAAACGTTGCAGTTGTTAGGAGTAACAATTTCATTACCAGCATTTAATATAAGAATGAGTTTTAGGATGCAGTTTGAGGCGGAGTTTTCAATTGTCATCCTATTTCCATCTACATTAATAATGTTTGAAACTGTGCCCTCGGAAAGATAACCCCCAGTCTCGTATAAAAGAAACCTTAAAATTTGAATTTGTACTTACTCTCATTGACAAATAAATACCCAATAAGCAAATACGTTAGCAATAGCACCCTAAAAGGGAAAGCGAAGTTACAAATACGCCAGGACTGCCTGCGGATGATAAAAATCCGTCAAAGTGATAGTATCAAAGGTGCGAGCGGTAAAATACTTTGTAACACCACAGGTCTAGCAATCTGTGTCGCCATGACCGTTATTGCCTATAATGATACTCCTACCGAGTCATAACTCATCGTATTGACGGTAGCCCGGACAGTGTCGGGGAGGTGAAAGTCCTGTGATGTCTAGCTTAGACAGTTTGCGATGCTGCCCGTGCAGGGGATAGGAAAAATACTGCAAAAAATGAATTGTAAGTTATGGATGACTAAATAAAGCCGAGCCTTGAGAAAACGCTCGGCTTTACTTTGATGCGGCTGTTAGCGAAGTGATAAAAAATATCTTCATGAAAATCAACGTGATTCCCGATCGGCAAAAAAAAAATAGATAAAAGCATTAAGCAACTTATGCAGGCAAATATAGCTATGCAAAAAAACGATGGAATGAAATTGAGAAGACAAAGCAGAAGCTAAAAAAGCTACAATCGGAAATCGCCAATGCCTTAATAGGTGAGAGCGTCTTTGAGGCAGATGAGCTTGCAGAAATAATCAGAAATACGAAAGAGCAACTCAAGCAGATGAATGATATTTATCAGACATCTAAAGACACTATACAGGAGGAGAAAGACAAGTTTGCATCCATCATTCCGAGCTTTGAAAAATTTAAGGGCTGGGCGAATGAATTTGAGATGGCAAGCTTGGAACGCAAAAAAGCAATTGTAAATTTACTTATAAACAATGTAAACATAAGCAAAAGCGGAATCACAGTGCAGTTTAACATTGATTATCAACAATTTTTAGGCAAATGGGAAAATGAGATAATACCGTTTGATAAATTTAAAACTGCTTAAATTTAGGGCACAAACTTTTAGGGTGTGAAAACAGCCGCACGGTAGAGCATGCGGCTGTTAACCGCAGGGTCGTTGGTTCGAGTCCAACTTGAGGAGCCATATAAAACGGTTGTTTTGAAGTTTAAACTTTGGGGCAGCTGTTTTTTTATGTGAATAAATGTAAAAGGCAAATAAAGGATACACTGATTATCTCTTAGTAAACCTTTTCAACGGTGTATTTTAATGCTACAAATACCGTGTTTTTCTAATATAGTTGCTTACTTAATTATCACCGTTTGCGTTTCTTCATCCCAATCAACTGTTGCACCGAAAGCCTCCGCAATCGCCCTTGCGGGAACTAACGTGCGGCCGCCGAAAAGAATAGGAGCGACATCAAGAGTTATAACTTCTCGACATGGGAGCGCAGACGGTTCCACAGAGCTGTACCAACTAATAGTCATATCTAAATCATCAATTTTCAAACTAACAATTTCCGCCAATGTGTCGGTTTTACGGGTGGCATATACTGTTTGAGTGTCATTATCCCATTCAACTTCTGCACCTAACGCTTCAAATATGGTACGCATTGGAACAAGTGTTATGCCGTCTATTATTTGCGGCAGCACATCAAAATCAAGGTATGTTCCGTTTAAGTTTACTTTGATGCGCGGGTCGCGAATAAATCCCCATTTTCCGTTTATTTTAGATGCAACTAATCCCTCGAAACAAAGCCATCCTAAATCGTCAAAAATACAGGGAATTATTTCTGTACCTGTTTTATCAATAAGACCGTATTTTTCATCCTTCGCAACCCTTGCGACATCAAGTATCTGGGTTCTTCCATACCAGGAACTAAAACTCCATATATTATCATACTTGCCGACAGGGACTATTTCTGCGCCTGTTTTGTCGATAATCCCACTTTTTACGTTCGGATATTTACCTTCATAAACTATTGCCAAACCGTTCTCAAAAGGATGCGGTTGCGCTCCGGCGGCATATTTGAAGGGAATTACTACATCGCCATTTTTGTCTATATAACCGAGATTGTCGTCTGTATTAACTGCCGCTAAACCTTCAGAAAAATACATCGCAAAATCATATATAAAAGGAATGACTTCGTTGCCTTCCGTGTCCATATAGCCTGCTTTATAAGGAACTACCACTCTTCCGTTTTCGTCTGTTTCCCCATCTTTATAAATAGCCACTAAACCTTCGGAAAACCATTCCATCCAACCGTTTAACAATGGGATTACTTCTTTACCTGTTTTGTTGATAATTCCCATTTCCCTTTTTTCATAATTCATAACCAACGCAAAACCATTATTAAAAGAACTTGCCATATCGTATATAAACGGTATTACAACTTCACCCGTTTCATCTATAAAACCCGCTTTGCCGCCGCCTAGATATAAGTGTTCGCCCCATTCGCCGTCTATACTAACTACAGCCAAGCCCTCGGAAAAGGCTTCCACAGCACCATATATAAATGGTATAACTTCATTGCCCGTTCTGTCAATATAACCCCACTTACCGTCTTTTTTAACCGGTACTAAATCATCCGTGGCAAGCCATTGGAAACGAAAAAGACCGTCATAAATTATAGGTGTTATCTCTTTGCCCATTATATCAATAAATCCGATTTTGTCATCCTTAACAACCGCAATCGAATCCCCTGAATGAACCGGCGCTTCGTCATATACTAAAGGAATTACTACTTTGCCTGTACGGTCTATAAGTCCAAATTTGTCATTCTTTTTAACAACCGCTAAGTTTTGCTCTCCAAAATCCTCCGCAAAATCATATATAACACCAATCACTTCTTTTCCAGTTATATCGATAAATCCAAATTTTTCATCTTTTTTAACTCTTGTCAGTCCTTCGGGGTGGTTAAAACCCCACACATCATCGTATTTAAGCGGTATCACTTCGTTGCCGTTTTTGTTTATAAATCCCCACTTACCATCTTTTTTAATAGGTGCCAATCCATAGGAAAAACCGCCTACATCATCATAAATCGGCTCAACCGCCCAAAGAACATTTTCTTCCGCACTAACTAAAATGATGCCGTGTGGCAAAAGTACTATCACTATTATAATCGCCAAAGCCAATCCTAAAATTCGTTTCATTATTAAATCGCTCCTCATATCGCATTTGCGCTTACAAACATTTTATCATAATTTTAACATAAAAAACAATATTTTTCGCTAATAATTGATTATGCATTGTTGTGAGTAAATTCTATCTTCCGTAAGTCGGCACGTCAAAAGCACGAAAAATTACAAAATGGTTACAAGTATAGCGAAGAGGGCAT
>CAZNYY010000246.1:0-4133 GCA_964577335.1 uncultured Oscillospiraceae bacterium
GCCTTAATTGACCTGATTGCATAATTTAAAACCTGCTCACAAAGCTGCGGCTCTTCATCAAAAATCGCAAGACTGCCGATTATAACAGCACCATTGCAAACAAGGCTCCAGTTATTTCCTTCTTCGTATCCGGTAAGGTCATAGTTAAATCTTGAGCCGCGTGGGTTAAACTCGTATTCCCTTATTGTTTCCTCAAGACCAAAGCTTTTAATTGCTTCTTTTATAAGTAGCTTTCTGTCATCGGTCCATTCGTCAAAAAGCCAATCGTAGGCTATCGCCATAGCATGCATTATTTCCGCCGTTTCAAGCCAATGCCACGGGTTCCAGTGCGGCAGTTCTATTGCCGCTTCAAGCTCTTGCCAAAGCCTTTCAAGATACATGCCGTCCCCTTCCACAACCTCTACAAACGAAAGCGTATAAGCACGGGCAAGAATTTCTCTTGATGAAATTACCCGCCTGTTCGCAGCACTCGGTCTGTTCAAAAGTTCCAAATTGTATTCATAAACAGGTGTTTCCAAAAGGATATCCGCATGATTTTTTAGTGAATTATACCATTCTCCTGTTTGATAGTCATTATGTATCTTTTCAATTATAGGGTCAAAATCAGTAACTATAAGCCTTGGGTGCTGTTGGCTTACATATGCCCCCAAACTGTCAATTGCGGATACCGGGACTACACCCGATATACTCGCCCAAATTACCATAAAACAAAGAGTAAGTGACAATACTTTTTTAAGTTTCATAAGAAATTCTCCCTTGTAAAAAACTTTGTCCGACGGCATTAACAATAAATCCCGCCGTAGATATCCAACCTGTATTTTCTCAAAACCGGGCGGATGGAATTCTTCCCGTTCCACAGATAAACTTCAATGTACATGTCGTCATAAACAGGGGGAACATCTATTGTACTTTTGTAGTTGTCCGTACCTATATCAATATCTACAACCCTTCCTGCCCCGTCTTTTAAAGCTGTTATCATCAATCCATGTGCAGCACCTTCAATCTGGACATCAATTTCACCCCCCTCAAGACGTGACAACTTCATCCCCCGCTTATAAAATACAGGTACCGTTAAATCCTGCATTGGGTCCTCACCAACCTCAAAATACCCCGTTGTATCACCGTTTACCGCAACGGTGTATCTTCCGTCACCCACATACCCGGGAAGTTTAAAGGAGTACTCGTAGTTTCCTTTTTTGTCCGTGTAAAGCTGGTCGGTCGCCGCCAAAGTACCGTTTTCATTGTACACCATCAATGTAATAAGGCTTTGCACGGTGCCTTTTTTTCCTCGTATTCTTACATCCCCGTCAACATATTCCGCTTCAAATTCCAACTTCCAATCATCAAGCGGCGTATACCCCGTCGTGGGTGAAGGTGTGGGAGAATTACTTTTTACGGGTATCATCTCAACCGCAAGGTTTAGTTCGGAAATCCCCTCAAAGAATATAGCAAGCTTTTTACCGTAAAAGCTTTTTTGCCATGCGGGGTTTGGAGATGTTTCCATGGGCGATGCGCCAATATATTCAAATTGACCGCCTTGCTCTGACAAAATGTTTAAAAGCAGTCTGTCGCCCCCCTTCGTCAATACTGCGCTGCGCCCGTCGCTTGAAATTACAGCAGGTGCATCCACATGCATAAACCACCATACATCAGAAGGTTCTTTTGTTATTATTTCGTCCTGCACTACCACCCTGCTTCTTCTGTTAAATAAACGAACCCCTCTTTTTGCCGACAGTGCATCCTCACTATACGCTTCTGTCATATCAACAATTGCAAAGGCATCATTTTCGCCGGATTTAAAAGTGCTAATTTCTCCCCATGCATCATTCGCCTGCCCCGAGCCCTCATATCGGGGATTTATTACAAGAGTGTTTTGCCCCTCTGTTCTTGAAACATAATATCTATCCCTCAAAGCGCTAAAATAGCCTTCCCAGTCATAACTGCCGCCGCCCCTCATAGTTGCCCAACGTTTTCCGAAGGCATCAAGGGTAAAAGTTCCTATATCAAAATGCTGATGGCTTGTGCCGTTTTTGCCGCCTTTAACCGCCACGAACACAGCATCATCTTCCCACGAGCTTCTCATGGACGCCACCCCCATGGCAAAGGAGCTGTCCAAAGGAGGTTTTTGGTATTTAAGTTCACCGTTTGGTTTATACCAAAGGATATTAAGAACCATGTTTTCATCTCTTAATCCATACTTTGCAAGTGAATTAATATGATAATCCGTATATGCGGGTTTATTGAATTTGTCACCGAACCAAAACATTGCGGGGGAGGTTACCGTATCCTCTGACGCATCCCCGTAATTAAAGGCACCAAAAGGTCCTTGGTGACATATAACGAATTCAGGCGTGCGGCTTACTCCCTCCGCCTGAGAAAAATCATAAAGAAACGGTGTTTCAAGTGCGGGCAGCAAAGCAAAATCCGTTACCGCCGATTCCAAAGCACTCATAGCCATTGTAAGAGTTGTAACTGCGTATCCCCAGTAACTCACGCCTTCACGGTATCCTCCGTCCGGAGCAAAGGGATTAAGCCCCGCCTTCATAGAGCGAACTGCATTGTTAATCATAGCAGATGAGAGTGCCGGCTCTTCTTCCGCAACTGCCAAAGCGCCGATAAGCACACCGGCATTACATACAACTGTCCAGTTGTTTCCCATCTCATACCCCGTCATACCCTTCATCCAACTATAATATCTTGGATTGCCGGCGTATTCACGCACCGCCTGATTAAGTCCTTTTTCCTTTATGGCGGTTTTTATGATATTCCTTTGCTCGTTAGTCCAATTGTCGTAGCACCAATCATAGGCTATCGCCATGGCATGCATCATCTCGGCAACCTCAAGCCAGTGGAAGGGGTTCCATGATGGTAAGTTTACCGCCGTGTAAACTTCCTGCCAAAGCCTGTCACTGTAAATTGTATTTTCTTCAATCTGCGCTGCAAAGGCAAGGTAATAAAACCTTTTCAAAACCTCCCTGCTTGCAATGACCCTTCTGTTCGAACCGCTTGGGTTTTCAAGCTTTTCAAGATCATATTCAAATACAGGTTCATTCAAAAGCGCATCACATTCACTCTTTAGCTGTGCATACCAATGCGAAACAGTAGAATTAACGGCAATTTTGTTTCGTATCGCCGCAAAATCATTCACAATAATTCTGGGGTGAGAAGGCAAAATGCCGGCGGGCACGGACGATGCTGCCGCGGGAACTCCCGCAGCACCCAATATAATAGATATTATAACAGCAAGTATCCTTTTCACCTGATTATTCATCATAAAACTCCCAACAGTTTTTCAATGGCCTCGGCATAATAGTAATCGCCGTAAATCAGTCTAACATTTTTCTGCCCTTTGTGATATGCCTGAGTTGACAACCTTAAAATTCCGTCATTTTCGGGGTCATAATCTGCACATTTTTCGTGAAGTGCATCAAGAAGCTTTAGTGCATATTCAATATATTTTTGCTTTTCGTTCGAAAACGATACTATTTCCAACAGCCCGCAAGCAGTAATTGCCGAAGCCGAGCTGTCGTGATACACGGGTTCGGACGGCGAGTAAAAATCACAGGGGGGAATACCGCTTTCGGGCAAAAGCCGCATAAAAACTTCCGCCACTTTTTTTGCCGCCTCAAGGTATTTTTTGTTTCCTGTGTAACCATATGCCTTGGCAAAACCGTAAACAGTCCATCCCATCCCCCTGCTCCAAGAGGAATTCTCGCTATATCCCTGTCCCGCAAAAACCGAATCAACCTCTCCTGTTTCAGGGTTAAAGTCCACTATGTGGAACACTGTGCCGTCATCCCTTATAAAATGTTCAAGCGTGGTTTGGGCATGGGCGTCCGCCATATGTTTAAACCTTGGGTCGCCTGTAAGTTCTGTCGCCCAGTAGAGAATCTCAATATTCATCATGCAGTCAATAATCACCCACCCGATGCAATCGGGGTCCTTCCGGGGATTTTTATCATTCCATGCCCTTAAAAAATTCCCTTTAACATTAAAGCGCGAAGCAAGAACCGCCGCCGCCGCCAAACCATCTTCCATTCCCTTTTTGCAGCCTGTAATTTTATAATCTTCAACGGCACTTAAAAACCACATAAAGCCCACATCGTGATGAAGCAATTTAAAATCTTTAAAAA
>CAZNYY010000247.1:0-4133 GCA_964577335.1 uncultured Oscillospiraceae bacterium
TTGCGTTAAAGCGGTTCAGCGCCTGTTGTTTAATTTCAAGCAATCTGTCAAGCCCTCTTTGTTTTAGTATGCCAACATATTCATCAAATTTCGAAAGCGGTTCGTTGCCCATAATAAACTTTAAAATCATTTCATCGGCATAGGTTTCCACGTCGTTGCTAAGGCGTGCCAATTCGTTTAACTCGTCCTGCTTTGCGTACAGATGGGGAACCTTATGGTTTTTAGCGTTTGTTTTTGACCAAAGCTCGATACTATCTTTTTGGATGGGCAGTTGTGCGTACTGCTCGAAATATCTGAAATCCTGCAAAAACGGGGCGGATGTAAATGCCGTTAAATACATTGACATTGCCTCGGGCACTGCCTTGCCCTCGGGGTTGTTTAAAATTTCGTCCGTGTATTTCGGGTATCCTTCCACCATATTATAGCTCTTGCCCTCTATACCGAAGTTAAACAGCATATACGCATCACCCTCCTCGTCATACGGAAGGTCCAAAAACTTCATTGCGGCTTCAACATTTTTGCACGAGGTTGTAATTGCCGCAGCCGCACCCGGAACCTCTAACTGAACAAGCCCGTATTCGGGATAATCACCCTTGTTTAAAACAGGGTACGGTGCGGGTCCCAGCAAAAACCTTGGGTCATCCGTTGCGGACATATACCTGCCTATGCCGCCGCCCATATTTGTAAATGCCGCTCCCGTCAAGCCGTTTAACATATTGTAGTCCCTTGTTTTGCTGTCGATTGACATAAAGTTTTTGTCAAGCAAACCTTCGCTGTACCAACTGTTCATAAGCGCTAAAAAGTCTTTAAAACCGTCTTCCGCCCTGCCGTATTTAATGGTTTGCCCGTCAACATAATAGTCAGGCTCAATATTATAGGCATAGGCAAAGGGGTACCAGTCAACAACAAGGGAAAATGGTGAAGTTGCGCCCTTTTCGTCACGAAATGCCCTAAGTGTATTTGTCCACTCGTCAATGGTTTCGGGGATGGGAAGATTTAAATCTTCCAGCCAGTCATGCCTTATTACAAGCCCCGTGGACACTGCAAGGCGATCATCCGTCATCATAAGCGGAAACCCGAAGTACTGCCCTTCATCCGTTTGGGCAAGCTTGTTTTTATATTCGTTCCCCTCACGGCTTAAATAACTAAACAAGTTCGGGGCATACTCCTTATGCGCCTCAATATCAATAATTACATTGTCTATTATTGCCCGCCCGGGCCCCCCAGGGTAGCCCGTAACCCATGTGTACTCAATAATGTCGGGCATATCGCTTGATGCGGTCAGCACGCTGAATTTTTCGTCCGCCTGCCCTGCGGGGGGATGTAAAAACTCAATCTCAACATTTCCAAGTTCCTGCCACCTTTTTGCAAACTCCGTTTCACCTAAATTACTTACCACCGACGCAGTATTTGCGTTAAGCGCTTTCCAGTACGAAAGCTTTGTCACCCCGTCCTCCGTAGCAACGGGCTTATTGGTACATCCCGAAAAAACAGATACAGTCAGCGCACCCGCCAAAATAAATGCAAACCATTTTTTACCTTTCATTTTCAACTCTCCTTTTCTCATCTAATTTTTCAATTTCAATACACGCCATCACAAATATCCCCACGCCATGAAAGTCATTACAAATGCGCCCTCTTTTTATGTAATGCTCATAATCGCCAACATTGGTGCCCTGGCACACATCGTACATAATAAAACCTTCGTCGCCGTTTTCAATAAATTTAAACAACCCTTCCCAGCATTTCAAAGCATTCTCTGAATATTTTTCCTCCAAAAACCCTAAGCGCACAGCCTTTGCAATGGAATACATGAAAAGGCATGAGCATGAGGTTTCAAGCCAATTGTCGGCTCTGTCCCCCTTGTCGGTCACCTGATACCACATCCCGCTTTCGTCCTGATAACCCATCACCGCTTTCATCACGTCCAAAAACATTTGCATCATTTCGTCATATTCGGGAATGTCCTTCGGGCATTTTTCCAAGATATCCACAAGGGTTACCGTGTACCATCCCAGCGCCCTGCCCCAAAATTCAGGGGATTTACCCGTCCCAGGGTCTGCCCAATCCTGTTCACGTTTCTCGTCCCATCCATGGTACAAAAGCCCTGTTTTCTCATCCCTTGTATGGCGGGTCATAATCCTTGTCTGCTCGGCAATTCTTTCAAATGCGCCTTCCATGCCTTCCAGTTCGTAATACTCCATAATAAAGGGTTCAAGCATATATAACCCGTCCAGCCACATTTGGTGGGGATGTTTAAGATTGTGGTGCCAATACCCCCCGTCCTCTGTTTTTTTAAGGTGTTTGGTTGCATTGTAAATTTCATCAAGAGCAATTTTGTAACGCTTATCACCATACACTTTGTAAAGCATAAACAGTGCCAGCCCCGGCTGAATAGCATCTAAATGAACGGGCAGGAAATCTATCTTCCCGTCCTTGTCAATTCGCCCGTCCGCCCAACGTTTTGTGTACTCAAGGTACCGCTTGTCATTTGTTTCGCTATATGTACGCTGGAGTGCAACCATGAACAGTCCGTGGTTGTACCGCCACCTTGCACCCTCAAACTCCAGCTCGGGCACAAGCCATCTTCTGCCCTTTTCGTCAACACGGGTTCTCTCTGCACGAAGCTCATCGGCGCTGTAACTGTCCATCAATTTGTCACATGCCAGCCTCGCCCATTCAATCGGTGAATTCAAACTTAAAACCTCCTCAAAAATTATGCACAACAAAAAACGCTTGCATAATAAATATATCATGCAAGCATTTAAAAACAAGCGTCAAAATCGGATTATAAAGGTCAAAATCCATTTAAAGAAGAATTTTTTAACTGCTTTGACGGTACTTGCCGGGAGATACACCCATGTATTTTGTGAATGCACGGGAAAACGTTCGAACGTTTGAATAGCCTACCTTTGTTGCAACATCTTCTACCCTTTCGTTACCCTGTATTAAAATTTCTTTTGCTTTTTCTATCCTCACCATGGTTATATATTCCAAAAGTGTTCTGCCTGTTTGCTGTTTAACCGCCTTTGTTAAATGATTTGGGCTGACACCCAGCCTGTCCGCCACACTTGCCACACTTAAATTTTGGTCGTCATAATTCATTTTAACAAAATCCGCCGTTTGCGCCGCAAGTCTTTTCTGGTTTTTCATGGTTTCGCCGCCGGTTATATTACAAATTTCCTGTGAAATGTCATGTATGACCTTTTGCATGTTTTGGAAGGTGTCGCTCTGCTCAATCCGCTCAAAAACCTGCGTTTTGTCAAACACCTCGCCGCTGTCAACGCTCACTTCGTTTAGCGCCTTCAGCATTGATGCAATAATGTCAAACATCAGACAACGGGCATTGTCGGGGGTGAGGTCACAATTGTTAAAGTTTTCGTTTAGTATATCGTCAATTATTTCTTTTACCTTATCCCGCTCCCCTGTTTTTAGCAGGGTTATCAACCTATGCTCGCTTTGCAGCGGAAAATAATAATTATATTTCCTCGTTTGGTTAACCTCTTTTGAATACCTAAGCACACTGTCTTTTGACAGCCATCGGTATTCGGAGCAGTGCCTCGCCTCCTCATAGCAAACACTTAAATTATCCGCTCCCTTATGCGGCTCGGAAAGCGCTGCGGTAAATTTTATGTTAAACTTGCGCTCTATAAGGTTTTGCGCAGTGCATACACCCTCATATAGCTTTTCAATATATTCGACATCTTTCATTGCAACAGTTGCCACGCATCTTTGGTTTATATCACAGGTTTCAACATTAAAGCCGCCCTCCAAAACATCCCTAAGCACGTTGCACACTATAAACCTTGCAAGGGCCTCATTATCCTTCAAGTTTATATTGTCATTTTCAAAAAACATGTTCTCCAAATCGTCAAAAACCAAAACCATTGCAACAAAATAATCATATTCAAATCTTTCTACAACAACCCCCCGCAGTTTTTCATTTATTTGCTCTCCTTTTAAAAACTTGCTCAGCGCAAGCTCAAATATAGCAATTTCCTCCGCATACGAACGGTCTATCAAGCTGTTGTTCTCATGCATAATACGCTCAATCGCATTTTCAATGTACTGGTATTCGTTATAATCCGTATTCTGCTCGCCAAAAGAATGGCTAAGCTTTGCGGTGATGGCGC
>CAZNYY010000248.1:0-4118 GCA_964577335.1 uncultured Oscillospiraceae bacterium
TATCGCCACGGGGGATGTCGGCTTTTCGGGCGAAAAACGCTCGGCGGGCGGCGTGGATTATGTAAGGGCACCGCTTACAAACGAGAACGCAAAGGTTTTGCGGGGGCTTTTCCCGTTTACCGCACCTGTCAGGGTGCTGGGGCGTGAGCGCAGTTTCGGTGTTGGCGACAGGCTTGGTATTGCCTCCCCCGGGCATATAAAGGTTTTTGAAAAGTTTGATGCGTACCCTGTTTTGGCACAGCAGTCGATAAGGGAGCTAAACCTTACAAACCGTACATATGCGGATGTTTTGGATGCGGCAAGCTTTGCGGTTTACCGTGAGGGCTTTAAAAAAGGCTTCGGTGCGGACGGGGACCATCTTAAAACCCCAGAGGATGTGCAGTATGCTTTGTCGCTTGGTTTTACCATGATAACGCTTGACTGCTCGGAGCATATTAAGAATAATGTAACCGACGAGATGAGTGCCGCATATAAAATACCTGCGGAGTTTTCCGAGAGATACCTCGGCAAAAGCTTTGATATAGGTGAGGGGAACACATTGTCGTTTGACGAGGATGAACTGCGTAATATTTTAATTGTTTACGGTGATGCGATTGATTTTGCGGAAAATATATATATAAGCTTTTTTGCCACGGGTGAATACGATGCGGATTTTGAGGTTTCTATTGACGAAACGCTCACCCCCACAACGCCTCTGCAACACTTTTTTGTTGCGAATGAACTTGCTTTGAGGGATGTTAAATGTGCCACTGTTGCACCCCGTTTTTGCGGCGAGTTTCAAAAGGGCGTGGACTATATTGGTGACCTTGCACAGTTTGAGGAGGAAATGACCGTCCACAGCGCAATTGCCCGCCATTTTGGGTACAAACTTAGTATTCATTCGGGTTCTGACAAATTTTCAACCTTCCCGATTATCGGGGAGAAAACAGGCGGTGTTTTCTATGTTAAAACCGCAGGCACAAACTGGCTTGAGGCTATGAGGGTTGTCGCAACCGTTGACCCCGCCTTTTACAGAGAAGTTCATAAATATGCACTCAAAGCTTTTGCCGAGGCATCAACATATTATATTGTAACGACCGACCTTAATAAAATCCCCGATGTTGATAAACTTACGGACAGTGAGTTGCCCGATTTGTTTAATCAAAACGACCCCCGTCAGCTTATTCATATTACATACGGCTTGATTTTGGGGAAAAAGAAGGACGACGGCTCTTTCGAGTTTAGGGATAGACTGTATAAGCTTTGGAAGGACAATGAGGAAGTGTATTCGGATGCACTTGTGGCGCATATAGGCAGGCATTTAAAGGATTTGGGTGTCGCCTATAGTTAAAAGAAGGGGGCTTGATAATGAAAAAATCGTTAACCGTTGTAATTCTTGCGCTGACCATGTTTTTTACGGGCTGTAATCCTGGAGAAGTTGACGTAGAAACGGGCATTTCGCCCGCCGCCTGGGAAACGGTGTCAGGCAGTTTTACCCGTGAAGGCTCTTCCCAGTACAGCAATGCGGTACTTCAGATGAAATACCTATCAGACGACTGTGCAATGTTCGAGTTTCGGCTGATGGAGGGCAGCGAGGGGGACGCCTCCGAAACACTCTCCCTTTCATCCGTGCTTCTTGTGGGGGAGGACGGCGTGGGGCGGTATGAAGTGCCGGACGAGGACGGAGAGGATATCAGTATAACCTTTGAGCTTTCCGAGGACGGGGAGCGGATAACCGTGTCCCACCGTGGCAGTTTTACCATTTCCCCCGACGGAGTGTATGAGTTTACGGACTCCGCACTTGAGGTTTCAAAGGCATCCGCAACGGCGATTATTGAGTTTCTTCCAACGGCCGCCACCAGTTTAAATCACAATGTCGGTGAGTATACCATTGAATATCCCGATGAGGAGATTGAGGGTTTTTACCCCGTACTTGCGGTGTTTGACGACACGGGCGTGGTGTTGGCAAAGTTCTTGGTAGCGCATGATTTAAGCTCCGTATATCGTGCGGATGATGATATCGAACCTGTGTTGATTTTTGGAACTGAAAAACCATAATAAAAAAAGGCGAAACCGCAAATTTGCGGTTTCGCCTTTTTTATATTTTCTAAGCTTTTTTCAATTTCTTTTTAGAGAACGAAACATTTCTTAAAATAGTCCACAGCGGTGAAGCTATGCAAACCGATGAATATGTTCCCACAATAATACCTATAATGATTGGGAGGGCAAATTCACGAATAGAATCCACACCCATTACATAAAGTGCCGTAATTGTAAACAATGTTGTAAGTGAAGTGTTAATTGTTCTTGAAAGTGTTTGGTTTATACTGCTGTTTGCAACAACCCCAAACTCAGTTTTCCTGTCAAACTTTCTGTTTTCCCGTATCCTGTCAAACACAACAATTGTATCGTTTATCGAATACCCCACTATCGTGAGAACCGCCGCAATAAATGAGGAGTTTACAGGCAACCTGAAAATCGTGTAAACCGTCACCATCACCAAAACATTGTGGGCAAGGGACACAACCGCCGCCACGCCCGAACGAAAGTCAAACCTAAACGCAATGTACAAAAGCATCAGCACCATTGCATATGAAATTGCTTTTATCGCATCCTGAAAAATTTTCGTGCTGGCTGATGCGCTTACATTGTCCGCCTGAAGCAGCGCTTCCTGCCCCAGTGAATATTTTGTTTTAATGCCTTCAATTATTTGGTCCCTTGTTGCGGTGTCAAGCTCCTCAGTTTTAATATCAACCTCGGTACCCCCGTCACCTGCTTTTTGCACAACACCAGGGGAGCCGATAACTCCTGACACTATTTCCGAAATATCATCGTTTTCAAACTCCGTCCCAATCTCCATTCGAATGGCGGTACCGCCCTTAAACTCCAAATCCAAATTAAGTCCGTTTACGAAAAGCGATACAATACCGGCCAGAATAACAACGGATGAAATTATAAAAAATATTTTTCTTCTTCCAATAAAATTAATCATTTTTTACCTCCTTGCTAAGACCGATACCGTAGAACGCAGGGTTCCTCAAACCAAGCCCCAACATAAGGCGCAGTAAATATCTTGTTATAACAACGGCTGTCAGCATACTCACAACAATACCTATAAAGAGGGTAAGCGCAAAGCCCTTGATGGGTCCTGTACCGAAGTACCAAAGCACTGCCGCCGCAATCAGCGTTGTTATGTTCGAGTCTATAATCGCCGTAAGCGCACGCCTAAAACCCGATTCAACCGATGCGCTGACGCTTTTACCCGTTCTGATTTCTTCTTTAATTCTTTCAAATATAATTACGTTTGCGTCAACCGCCATACCTATTGAGAGGATAATACCCGCAATACCCGGCAAAGTAAGTGTTCCCCTAAAGCTGCCCGGCATGAAATACCCCGCCAAGATAAGCGTTACCAAAGAAATATAGCAAAGCAGGGATATGTTTGCAATAAGCCCTGGTAAGCGGTAAAAAACAAGCATAAACAAAAGCACCACAATTGTTCCCACAAGCGCCGCCATAAGGCTTGATTCAAGCGCACGTTCTCCAAGCGTGGGTCCTACCGTCCTAAGCTCCGACTCGACAAGCGAGAATGGAAGCTGCCCGCTTTGTATCTGGGACGCAAGCGCGGATGCCGACTGCTCGGTAAAACTACCGCTTATAACACAGGTTCTGTCGTTTATGGCTTGGCTTACCCTCGGACGTGAAATCTCGTCCTCGTCAAGCATGATGGCAATAACATTTTCGCCCTCAGCTCTTGCGGAAGCCTCAGCCGTTGCCGCCGCAAATTTCTGCTGTCCCGCCTCTGTCAGTGTAAGCTGCACAAAATGTTCAGGCGCACTGTTTTCCGAAAGAGGACCGTAAATATATTGCGCCCTCTCAACATCCTGTCCGCCTTCCATTATTACATTTCCTTCATTATCCGTAAAAGTAAGCTTTGCCGTGGCGCCAAGCATTTGCACCGCCTCGGTAGGGTCTGAAATATACGGAATTTCTATTCTAACCGTTTTGTTCCCCTGTCTTGTAACAATCGCATCAAAATACCCCTGACTGTCAAGCCGCCTTCTCATAACCTGCTCAACCGCCTGCATATCCCCGTCGGAAGGGTTGTCCGCAGCCGCATCAAAAGATATAACCGAGCC
>CAZNYY010000249.1:0-4114 GCA_964577335.1 uncultured Oscillospiraceae bacterium
GTTCCGGCGATGGCTATGGTAGTCAGTCTCTTTCCTGTTCCCATTTCCATCAAAAGTGCATACCCACAGCCTTTTTCAAACGTTGCAAGGGCATTGGAATATGCCTCCTTCTGATGTGCAAACGGTGCCGCCCGAATGGGCATTTCAATTTCCATGTTCATGACCTCCTTCGATTTTTTCTCTGTTTCTTATAGAGCCCTGCGCACGGAGCAGCTCACGGATTATGTCGGCGTTCGGTTCGTCCAATGTACTCATAAGGGAAATCAAAAGCTCCTGCTGCTTTTGCGTTAACCGATTCTGATATGTATGGTAGTTCTGATTCAGCCTTACACACCCGCCGTTACCGCGTACCGTTTCAATGGGGTATTCCGCCGTGAGTACAAGAATGTCATTTTTGATTGTTCTAACAGATACGCCAAGCTGAAAAGCTAAGTTTTTAACCTGCTCGCTACGCCTGCCTTCCAAAATCTTAATAATTTCTGCTCTGCGTTCATTTGCACTCACGGTTTCACACCCCCTTTCCGTAGGCTCACTTACATTTTGCAATTCAAAGGTGCAGGCTTTTTGCACCTTTGAAAAAATAGTTTTATAAAGTTTTCATATCAATAAAAATAGCCGGATGACTGCAAAACTTAGTTTGCAAATCATCCGGCTATTTGGTAGTGACCGGCTTGGCATTTATGTTGCCTGTTCCGTCTCCGTTGCTCGGTATGAAGTTATATGAATGATATCATTTTTATCCAGCGGTATTGTAATGACGAGAAGTTCTTTACATCTTGGACATTTTATTGTTAAATCCACCTGCTTTGATTTAAGATCAAACAGGCGTACATTGCAGTTTGAACACCGTACCTTTTTATCCACGAAATCATCCTTTCTGCTGTACGCATATTTCACATTTTTGCGTAACATAATGTTAAAAATTTTTTAAGTTGTAATGCTATATCCGTGCGCCATACGACAAATTACGCTATTTTGCGTAATTTGTCGGTAAAAAAATGCGCTTTTTGTCAGAACTTTAATTGTGCATTTTGGCGGTCATAGGATTTCCTGTCGATGACAAAGCCGCTTTTTTTAAGCTTTACAAAAGCAGCTTTTTTTGATACCCCGTATATCTCTGAAATGGCTTCCGGAAGCAATTCCTCTGCTATATAGTCCTGGTCTTCATCAATGCCGGTAATGATTCGAGCCTTGTAAATGCCGTTTTCTCTCAAAAGCCGATGGACGGTGGGGATAAATGTTCTATTAGGCATAGCAATAGCGGCAGCAAAATAATCTGCATGGTGTTCAAGCCACTGCTCCGGCGTTCTTTTTCCTGCACCTGCCGCACCGAAATTTTCAATATTCTCCCGACGGCAGCATACAACCGGAGAAATTAGTTCAGCTTCAAACAACGATATTTGGTCAGTCAGCATATGAGTGAATACATTCGGGTGAATCAGCACGTGACCGCCTTCATGCAGACCGGTAAACAGAGCAAGCCCTTCCTTGCCCGGTTCCATAATGCTGTTGTCCAAAATGACGGTGCGTGCCGACACATTTATTTTCGATACGCACATTTTCTCACGATTAAAAATGCGAAGTTCTTCATCATTAAACGCCGTAGCGCCCCAAATCGGTCGCTCCGGGTCATCGTTGTAAATGTCATGGTACTCAAGATTGGCTCCAAGATAAGACTCAATAAAATGCTCATACCTAATTTTCCCTGGCTCCTTCAGCAGTAGCGGCTTGTAGTCCGCAAGTACGGCCTGGGCAAATTCGTCAAGCTCTTTATTACTGATGATGGGGGTATTTCCGTTCCTGCGGTCCACCCTGCTGCATCTGAATTTTATCATAGGCTGTCTCCTTTCTTTTTTGCTTCAATGTCGCGTATAAACCTTTTCCAATCGTCTTCGGTTACATTACCTGCTTTTGACTCGCGGAGGGCAAAGCGCGCCATTTTACCAATTTCCTCGTACATCATAATATCCTCAATGTCAGAAGGAATCTCACCCCTGTCGCGTCCGGCAAAATCGTACAGCTTCGCTTTGTCTTCCTCGGGCAACTCCAAAAAAGCCACAAACACCTCAATTTTGTCAGCATCAAAGGGCTTCCTGCGATTATTTTCAATGTCGCTGAGCAGGCTTAAGGAAATTCCAAGCTTTTTTGACATATCGTTCAGCGTAATTTCACGAGGGTCATCAAGGCGCTTGCGTTTGATGAAATCACCAAACCTCATATTTTTTTCAAGCAATTTATCACCCCCTCATCGCAATGGTTACGCTTATTTCGCAACCTTGCGTAAATTATATCACGAGGAGATAGGCTTGTCAATAGAAATTGGAAAAGTAAGTATATTTTATTTCCTCCGTTATTCTTTATAAAACGACCTAAACCGATATAAAAACCCTGATTTCACTTGACCTCATGCTTTCTAATGTGGTATAATGTGGAATAGTGTATTATTTTGATTAATTAAACTTATATTCCTTGATTGGAGGACGCCCAATTGTTGAGTACTGAACGATGGCTTTCACTGGCAGAAATCTGCACGCATTTAGGTATAAGCCGTGATACTGCATTAAAATGGATAAAAAATAATGGTATGCCCGCCCATAAGGTTGGGCGTCTTTGGAAATTTCAAATTGCTGAGGTTGATGAATGGGTTCGCACCGGTGGCTCAGCAGAGAAAAATACGATTGATGACAATTGAAACGGAGGTCCCAGCTATGGAAATTGAAATTGGTAAATTTACACTTGAGTCTTTGACGACCGGAATGTACAGCGAGCCCGAATCATGTTATAGGGAATACATTCAAAACGCAGTCGATTCTCTTGATGCCGCACTCGCTACTGATATTATGCAAGCTAAGGATTTCCGTATTGAAATTATCGTTGAAAGTTCAAGACAAGAAATTAGTATTAAGGACAATGGGACAGGAATCAAAAAAGATATGGTACAGAAAACGCTGCTTGACATCGGAAATTCCACCAAACTACATACAACCAATCGTGGTTTTCGTGGTATTGGTCGACTTGGTGGTCTTTCATACTGCAAAAAGCTGAGTTTCTGTACTACTGCATTAGGCGAAGATGAAAAGACACTCATTACTTTTGATTGCGAAAAGTTGAGAGCCCTTTTAGTTCCAGGACAAAACACGGAACATAACCTGCAGAGTGTTATAGAAGCTGTTACTGAAGTTAAAGTGATGCAGGAGCAATCCTCAGCTCATTATTTCATAGTAAAAATGGAAGATGTCGATGATATATCTTCACTCTTAGATTTAGAAACGGTAAAGGACTATATCTCACAGGTTGCACCTGTACCTTTTAGAGATAGATTTTATTGGGGAAGAGAAATAAAAAAAGAGTTATTGGAGAATGGAATAGCTGTTGCAGAATATCCGGTGTTCATAGGAGAGTCATTTGAGTCTCTTTCTCAAGTGTACAAGCCATATAAGGTAACTTTTGAGGCAAATTCTCGTGCGGGTGTATCGAAAGATGAAATTCTCGGTCTCTCCTTTCTTAAAATAAATGATGGTAACCAGAATATGATTGCCTACGGTTGGTACGCCAATACAAATTTTTCAGGAACCCTTGTGGACGAGCGCATTTCTGGGGTAAGGGTTCGTCAAGGCAATATTCTCATTGGTGATGGACGCACCCTGGCCCCTTATTATAAAGAATCACGCTTTAATGGTTGGGCCATTGGCGAGGTCTATGTTGTTTCCCCTAGCCTTATACCAAATGCACGGCGTGATGACTTTGAGAAGAATAGTACATTTTCGGAGTTTACTATCGGATTGCGTGATACAATTGGCACGGAGATTACTGACAAAATCCGTGTAGCTTCTAAGGTCAGGAATAACCCTGTTCAGAAGACACTTAAAAAGGTTGAGCGTGATGTTGCTAAAGTTGAGGAAGTCCTTACAACTGGATTTCATTCGTCTGCCGAAAAGGAGCAGGTTGCTATTGGTCTTGTTGCCACACGACGTGACCTGTACGCTATTCCGAAAAATGCACCTACCGAAGTTCTAGAGCAGAAAACAACTTTGATGGAGCGGCTTTCTACGCTCGCAGCTGAGGTTGATGGATCAACCAACTACAGAGTAAAGAAGGATATCCCTTCTAATAT
>CAZNYY010000250.1:0-4096 GCA_964577335.1 uncultured Oscillospiraceae bacterium
TATAGCGGTTGTGCCGTCAGCGGAAATTTCAATATCTGAAGCATCCGTATGCGCAAACCAGTAAACCTCGGAAGGGGCCACAAGATCCAACTCGTCTAAAATAACTATTGATTGTCTGCCCTCCGTCATCATTATTCCACGTTGAATTTTATTTGCCTTCGCCGTCCCATAAGCATCGGTTAAATCCGCTATTGCATATGCACCCTTTGGTTTTGAATCATATCGAACAATTTTTGCTATTCCCGAATGCGACTGGTCTGCATTTACATCGGGATTTATCACCAATGTATTATGCCCCTCTGCTTTGTAACGATAGCAATTCTTATAATTCGGCAGGTTATAATCATCAGCTCCCAAGTCCATTATGAAGCGTTCACCCTCAGAATCAAGAATAAATCCCCCAAGGTCAAGATGCGAATGTGATTCAGCGTTATTTCCGTTATGGAAGCCTAAATACAGTGCGTCATCATTATAGCTTGAACGCATTGACATCGTTTCAACTATATCGGAATATTTATCAAGCGGCATTTGGTTTTCGCTTAAATCACTTTTTTTATAGTAAAGTGCATCTTCCCAACCGCCACTGCTTTTTCCTTGCAAAATACTATTAATTCTGTTTGTTCCAAGATATGGCTTGTTCAGCTTATCTGCAAACAGCATCATTTGCGCCGGACGCATTACGCTTGTTGATGCCCCCGAATCGGAGAAATTGTAGTACCCTGCAGGCCCGTTTATTGACTCAATAAATTCAACTGTATTTCTCATACCCGGCACGTCAAAATACCCCAAATCACTTCCAAATGCCGATTGCAAAGTCGCAACATAAAACGAAAAATATCTCGTCGCATAATTCCAATAGTTTGAGCCTTCTCCGTATGAGCCTGACGGCGCAAACAGTTTCAGCGCTCTTCTTACATTGACAAGGCCATTCTCAAGCACCTTTCCGCAAAGTTCTTCCGCCTCATCATCAAAAATAGCCGCAGCAGCCATTGCAAGACCGCCGTTACACACAAATGTCCAGTTATTCGGGTTTTCCGCAGTACTCCACCTATATGTACGTGTTCTGGGGTTATCCTCATAATCATCCATAACCTTATTCAGCCCGTTGTTTATCATTGCTGTACGCATGCGCTGCTTTTGGTCGTCATCCAACCAGTTGTAAAGCCAGTCATAACCTATGGCAAAAGCTGCGCTCATTTCTGCAACATCCAGAAAATGATTCTCGTTCCAGTTAGGATAATATGTTATAGTATATATCTCCTGCCATGCGCGCTGCGCATACCTGTCTTCACCTGTCATATTATACATAAAAGATAATTCAGCAATACGGGTCAACGATCTGCGTGATATTTCAAGAAGTCTCAGTCCATCCGGTAGACTATAGGCGGACACAGGACTGTTTATTGTTGATTCTGCCGAAGCTTTTATGTCTGCATATACCTTTTTCAGAAACTCATCTGTTTCAACATTTTCTCTAAGTTCTTTAAAGGTATCAGGCGTTGCCATTATGCGCGGGTGCATATTATCCGGATTCTTTTCTCTTAACATAGAAATCAGCTCTTCAGCGCTGTAATCGGTATAAATAAACTCCGCAACGATTTCATTTAACAAATCAAAATCGTTCTCCCACGAGATAAAGTTTTCTTCATTGCTAAATATAGTAAGACCATTTCTCTTATCTTCAAAGACATATTTATCAAAGATGTCGCAGATTGTTTTTACAGATGCGTATGTTCTTCCGTTTACAACCATTATCGGTGCGTCAGTAGGGTACTGCTGTCCATACTTGTAATAACAGTTCTCTCCATTTTTCAGCAGATATTCGTTTTCGCCGAAAATCACCCTCGCCGCATTTTGAGCGCTGTCATAATCCACTCCTGCGCCAAATCCGTTTCCGCTGACTCTCAGCGGAATGTACATAACTCCGTTTTCATTAAACGGGGCAGCATCAATATCTTTTTTGGTGCCATCCATTAATGCATGGTATCTGTTTTCATAAAAAGCCGCAGCACCTGTCATTTTATTTTTCACTCCCACTTCTTGCAAGCCACTCACAACAGTTGCATCCTCACCGTTAACATCATCATATCCCCCGCTTTTAACAATCAGGTTATCAATATTTAATTTACTGTAAACAGTTATAGGAGACAGTTGGAAACGAACAAAATAAATATCTTTCAAATTCCTTCCTTTTAGCGAAACCTTTCTCACCGTATTACGTCCATTAACATACATACTAAAGGTTTCGTCTTCCATATCAATTTCCATGCCGACGGTATAAAACTTATTTTCAATATACTTTCCGGCAACGCTTCCGTCAATTGCAATTATAGAGCCACTCATCATCTTCACAATTACATGCGATACATCGTCAGAATCTCTGATTTCAACATTAAGCGGACAACTGTTTATTGTTTCAAAGCGAAAATCCGCCTGGATATACACCTTGCCCGTAAGAGGGTCCGCTTTTGTATATGATCTTTGTATAAAAGCATTGTTCTTATTCCCCTCAAGGGCGACGCTTTTATCCGCACTGTCGGGTATTTCATCTATATACACTTTTGCTCCCTCACCGGTTACTATGCTCAAACCTGACGGCAAGGTGCCTGCTTTGAAAGAGTTGAAATTTTCAATGTAAGCCTCTCCTTCAAGCGCAAATACCGTCACCCCTGTCAAAGCAATAGATACTGCAATCACAACAGATATTATTTTGTTAAAACATTGACCAAATTTATTCTTTTTTTCAGACATAAAGAAAACCGCCTTTTCATATTACCTCTTAATTTATATCTATCCCGTGCATCCTGTCTTAATTTCACTGCCCTTGCCAAATTGTATCTAACTGTTTCAGGTAACCGTCATAGGTGGCAAAGCTTTCCTTGCCGGTTACATGGAATATCTTCTTTTCCCCAAAGCTTTAACATTTCCCTTTCAATCTCGTGTCCCATCCACATCGTTCATGTATTCTAACACCTAAAGGGATAGGTTTCGCTGCGGTTTAGAGTTACCGCTGAGCTCGTTTCCTCAGTTTTGCTTCTGTGGGCGGTCAATGTCCCTGCACATAGAACCTCCGCAATGCACAAATCCACAATTTTGCTTGTTCTCCGCATAAAATAAATCCTCCTTGTTATATATTTTTATTTTCAAGTAACAAAATACTTTTGCAGGAATGGATAAACCAACAGAATTGGCAAGGTTGAAACAGCTATTGCTGAATATTTTATCAATTCTTCTATTGCTTCCTGGTCGACATATGTTCCACCATCGGAAATCGTATGTATTTGTCAGTTTAAGAGTATTAACAAGCAAATAAGTTGGGGTAAGTCCGCCCGAAAGAAACATTTTAAACACAATAAATATGGTTATTGCATTTCCAAACATCAGCCCCTTCCGTGACAGCGCATATGCAGTCAAAGAGGTGAAAATGATATTTACTCTCTCACCCAAGAGTATGATTATTATTGTATTTTTGTAGCCTCTTATTGATATTAGAATACATTGTTATATTTACATATGTAAAAAAAGTTGATTGCCGAATTAAAAGGCCTCACAGCCGTCGAATAACTCTATTGATTGTTCCACCTTCTGCTAAAATCCTGCGCCTGTAAACAAAGGTGGAAATTACATCAGCAGTTTGAAGTGTTGCTCCATTATTATAAGATAAAATTGAAGGTATCAGCACGATACATAAAGCTTTGTTCTTTATTAAATCATGCCTTGCCTTTTTGAAAATCACTTTTTATTATTTGTTTCGTTTTTCTTCATAACCTTTGTCACCCTTCAGACCTCCGCTTTTACAAAAACTCTATAATAAGCAAGTTATATTTATTTCTTCCGAAAAACCTGAACGTTTTGCTTTTATTTTCTATGTTCATTTTAATTATAGAGTATTTAGTTACAAAACTCAATGACTATATTTAACATGTTTATTGACTTTTGTTAATGTTTTGTGTTATCATTTAAGTAAGTACTTCTTGATTAATAAAAGAATAGGAAAACGGGGGTTTAACGTGATAAAATCACGTTAGCCTCCGGCGGAACTTATGCACCGCCGAAATTCTCGTCTGCGGACGAGACGGCGATGTGCAAAATAATC
>CAZNYY010000251.1:0-4085 GCA_964577335.1 uncultured Oscillospiraceae bacterium
CGGGTCAGTACAATCTGCCCCGCTTTTTGGATGGGAAAATTATTTTACTCTGGGCAAATTTGTCCACCCGCCAAGCTTTGGTATGTCTGCCTCAATCCTATCTCTGGATTTATTATATCTGTAAATCAACTTTTCTTTTGTTTCTTCAACGGAAATTGTGATTTTACCGTCATTGTCAATTTCAAATATTCCGTCAAGGTTTTTGCCGTATATTGATAGTTTGCAAATCCGTCTGCCTGATGTAATACTAAAATTCAAACTATATTCTTCCCCGTCAACCAAACCACCCCATAATCCCAATATATCTTCTGCCTTTGCCACTTTATTTTCAACTTCCCTGTTGGCATTATCTATCAGATTTCCGGCTTCTTTTTTTATGTCATCCAAAGACGGTCTGCTTTTAATACGGTTATTTAGGGTTGCTAAATGTGACAACATCTCTGCATACCTTACATCAAAATCTTCCGCCGCCTCAGGCGGCGTCATTGAAGCTTCCGAAGAAAATACCTCCAAAACATCATCACGCAGGTTAAAAGTTTTGTTGACCACTTCTTTTATACTTGGTCTGTCCTTCTCGTTTTCTGTGACCTTTATATTGTCGGAAATCGATTGGAGATAATTATTTATTTCCTCGACCGCCCGATTATGTTCCTCCGTTTTTGTTTCAAGTTCATTGTATGCGGCTGTCCAATTCTCCTTTTGTTCATCTGTTACCCCTCCGCACGAAGTTAAAAACAACATAAATGAACATACCATCGTCAAAAAAAGCAATATTTTTTTATTTTTCATTTGATAAAGTCCCCTTTTATAGCCCTAACATGTCAATGCCGCTCATTTTGAGCGGCGATTTTATTGCAAAATAAAGCTTTTTATCCCTCAAGCTTTTTAAGTTCTTTTATATTCTCATCATCCTTATTACTGACCTTTGCCTCCCTGACAACCTTTACCTCTTTTATATTAAACTCATGTAAAGACGAGTCCTCCTCCTTGTCCAGCTTTACCTTTAGCTTGCCCGTCAAAAGTGAATTTGACCAAACCACGCCCCTGCCGTCCGGAGTTTTGACTATTGAACCAACCTTTGGCGTAATCTTTATAAGCTCCTCATAACCGTCCTGCTCATATTTCAAGCAGCACATAAGCCTTCCACAAGTACCCGAAATCTTAGTAGGGTTGAGCGACAGGTTCTGCTCCTTCGCCATTTTAATGGACACGGGCTGAAAATCACCTAAAAAAGAGGCACAACAAAGGCTTCTTCCGCATACACCCAGCCCTCCAAGCATTTTCGCCTCGTCACGCACACCTATTTGCCTTAGTTCTATCCTCGTTCTGAAAACAGAAGCCAAGTCCTTTACCAACTCACGAAAATCCACTCTTCCGCCGGAGGTAAAATAAAACAAAATTTTATTTCCGTCAAAAGTATATTCAACATCTATGAGCTTCATGTCAAGCCCGTGCTTTACAATCTTTTGACAGCAAACATCAAACGCTTCTTTTTCACGACGGCTATTTTCCCCCGCTTGTTTTGTGTCCTGCTCGGTTGCAATCCTCATAACCTTTTTCAGGGGGGAAACTATTTCCGATTGGGGAACCTCCGAAACGGGAATTAAAACTTCTCCAAACTCTATTCCCCTTGCCGTTTCAACAACCACATTGTTTCCTATTTCTATATCAAGTTCTCCGGGGTCAAAGTAATATACCTTGCCCTTCTCTTTAAACCTCACTCCAACAATTTGTGCCATATATCTTCTCCATTCCGCAGGAAATCCCGCTTCTTTGCCCTGACATCAGAAATATTTGTCAGTCGTCAAAGCATTTTATAGTAAAATCAGCAATCCACAGTCCAAGGTTTGAACCCGCTCCGATACTACCGCTGTATTCTACAGCATGCGCCGCAGCAGCAAGCGCTGCGTTACAGCTCATATCGGATGCAAAACTGTGAATTTCCGCATTATAATCATAATTAATCAAAGTGTTTCCGCCTGTTGTTTTTATAAACAAAGCATCACGCAGCCACGATATAAACAAATCAAAAAGCAGTTGCCGAGAGGCCTTTTCCGCTTCAAAAAACGAAACTATTTTAAATTGGTTTGCCCTGTTTTTACCCACATCCGTCAGTACATCATAAAACCGACGCCTTATATCAAAGAACGCCTCTTCCCGTGACATTTCTTTTGCCGCGCCTAAAATCCCCCCCGAAAAATCCGCAATCATAGCAGCTTTGTCACTGTCAAAATTCTCCTCCACAAAACTAATTGTTTCCTCTCTGGTGCAAGGCTCTATCGGGAAAAGAATTCCCCTTGACTTCACCGTGGGCAGCAGAGCAGACGCATCGCTTACCAAAAGAATAATCACCGCATACGAGGGAGGCTCCTCAAGAACCTTCAAAAGTGCATTTTGTGCCGATGTACTCAGTATCTCGGCAGTTGGGAAAATATAAATTTTATTGTCCGACAAAAGCGGCTTTACATAAATTTCCGACATCACTCCCCTTACAGTCTCAACGCCTATGCTTTTTTTGTCGGCATCGGCGTTTTCAACCATACTTAAATCAGGGTGGCTGCCGGCACCATGTTTCACACAACTATCACACACGCCGCACGGGCGGACACCTTCTGCCCTGCAATGAACCATTGCCGCAATATGCGCCGCCAAAGTTTTTTTCCCAATCCCCTTCGGGCCTTCGAGAATATACAAATGACTGAAGGTTTTTCGTGAAAGCGCCTCCTCAAAATATTTAAGCGTTCTTTGCTTGCCTATTATCTTTTTCAAATCTTTTCAAACCTGTCTACATCTAAAACAAATATAGTGGCTCCCCCCACGTCAACCTCCACCGGGTAATGGGTAAACATCCCCGTCATTCCGGTTGATGCGGGCGTGGTTGTTATATGCTTGCGTGTTTGGCATTTATCCCGAAGGATACCAAGTACTTTCTCCACATTCTCCTCGTCCGTCCCCACAAGCAAGGTCATATTCCCCGCACGCAGAAAGCCGCCGGTGGTAGCAAGCTTTGTCACGCTGAAACCTTCATTGTTCAGCGCCGCCAGAACCTTATTGCCGTCCTCATCATGAACTATTGCAAGTATTAGTTTCATAAATATTACCTCCTTAAAAATTTCAGGCGCCGACATTTATTTCATCAATATTATTATATTATATTCCCGCAGAAATTGCAATAGTTAAGATTATCGGAAAATCATATCCCCTATATCGTTTTACAAGGTAAATAGAAAACAAAAGCGGCCGAAAATACGGCCGCCGAAATATAGTTTTTATTCCGATGAATAAGGCAAAAGAACAATATGCCTTGCCTTTTTAATTGCAAGCGTCAATTGGCGCTGATGCTTTGCACATGTGCCCGTGATACGACGGGGCAAAATCTTAGCCCTCTCCGATATATATCTGCGCAGTCTTGCAACATCCTTATAATCAATGTCCGCAACCTTGTCGACACAAAAGTTGCAAACTTTTCTTTTTGATTTATGGTTCCGATATGGTCTTTCCGGTCTTTCTCTGTCCATAACCCAAGTTTCCTCCCTTCAAAAAAATTATTGGCTTAAAAGGGCAAATCGTCATCCGTAACATCAAACTCGCTTGACAGCTCGGGCAACTCTCCGCCCTGTGTTTGATACGAGGCACCCGTGGACTGAGACTCTTTCTTTCCTTCCACAAAACCCGCCTCATTTACGATAACTTCCGTCGCATAGCGTTTCTTCCCCTCATTGTCGTCCCACGAACGGGTTTGAATGCTGCCGTCAATCGAAATTAAATTACCCTTGTTAAAATAGCGTCCTATAAAGTCCGCCGTTTGCCGAAACGCCACACAATTTATAAAATCAGTCTGGCGCTGTTCTCCCTGCTTTGCATACTTGCGGGGGACTGCCACAGTAAAGTTCAACACCGAAATACCGCTCGCCGTGGAGCGCATTTCCGGGTCACGCGTAAGCCTTCCCACTAAAATAGCTTTGTTAAGCATCTTAAAACCTCCTAACCGGCATCACACCTCAGTCGTTGCGGCGTACAATAATTGTACGGATAACGCCTTCGGTTATACCGTAGACACGCTCAAGCTCCTTTGGAAAATCCGG
>CAZNYY010000252.1:0-4081 GCA_964577335.1 uncultured Oscillospiraceae bacterium
CACAAAACGGCAATTTATTCTTGATAATAACACAGGTATGTTTACCTGTTCATTAACAGCAGGCTGGGGTGCTGTTCCGGAACAGTGGACATCAATGAGAATTAAAACCAACCTTCATCTTACACCGGGAAAACATACGTTGACAATAATGGGACTAAACAATAATACCAATTTGGACTGGATAGGATTAATAAAAAATAAGGAGTAGGATACCATGAAAAGAATATCTTCTTTGCTGCTTGTATTTCTGTTGGTTTTCTCTGATTTATCAATCTGTTCATTGGCTGCAAATGAAATACCAGTGATTGAGTTTTACAATGGCGAAAACAGGATACTCACAATGGAACCCGGTATTAATATTACGGCAAGAGTTCGTGTCACGGACAGCTTCAGAAGTAGCAATGCCGTCTTTGTATTGATGCTGGTGATGGCTCATGCAATTGTTGATTTGGCTGTGGATCATAAAAAGAGTGAAATTGCCGGGGATACTACACTAAGTGCAGAAATAAAAACGCCCCCGGATATTACCGGATGTTTTTTAAAAGCTGTTTTATGGGAAAGTCTTTCAAGTATGAAACCATATATTTCAGCCGGAATATTTCCGGACTACAGCAACACCCTTAAAAACATGAAAGTAAACGGCGAATATTTTACAGGTTTTGATACAGGTATCTTAAATTATTTTTATGATGTCGGCTGTTATGAAAATCAAGCTCCATACATTACTGCAGCGGCGTTCAACGGGGCTGCAAAGGTAGAGGTAAAAACAACAATGTCTTTTCCGGGAAAAAGCCATATAAAGGTTACTGCGGCGGACGGAACGGCATCAGATTATGATATCAGCTACAGAAGTAATTTTAATGCGCAGGACTATATATCAAATTTTGAGTGCCCCGGGGATCCAAATGCCCGCCTGAATTTTGATTTGGACAGTAACAGCCATACATATAAAAATAATACTTATGTGACCTACGAAAATATATCTGAGGAATTAAAGGGCTCTGCTTATATACAATTCGGCGAGGATTATAAAGCAGGCGGCGGGGAGGTATATGACAAATGGGCAGGAGCTGAAACCGACTGGCTGGGCTTTGAATTGAAAAGGACTGCCAGAATCTTTGTTATCAGCGATGAGGCAATGGATCAATTTGCGCAGTCCGGTGAATGGTCTTATGAAAAGAAAACATTCGTTCAGAAATTGGATGTGCAAAAGGGAGAGTACACGGATCAGAGCCATCTATACAGTAAAAAAATTGAGGTAGACGGCACACCTGAAAAGATAACTATCCCCAACGGCGGAAATGCATCCTCCCCCTATTCGGTTTTTATAAGATTTGAATACAGTGAAGTTTTAAACGATGTATATACCCCTGAAATCAGGATTAATAATCTTAGGTATTGCGGGCCATATAACAGCGGCAGTGAATATTATTTTGATTATCCCAAACATTATAATAATTTTAAAGACGGAGTATTGCTATTTAATAATTATACTGAACTGATAGTGGAAAGCGCGGCAGAGGAATTGATAGGTTGTGATTATATTATTATGTCAAGTCCTATTAAAGGAACAAATCCGGCATTCATAAAAAATGCCTGGGGCGGAGCCGGCATAAATTGGATGAGCTTCGATTTGCATAAGAGTGCGAAGGTGAAAGTGTTCACTAACAGCGGCAATATCAATGCGTTTAAAGACAATGGATTTCTTGAGAAAATATCTCCAACTAAATATTTTAATTTATATAACACAACTTGGAATACGGCTACAGCATGGAACACCATGTATGAAAAGGAATTCACCGTAACGGATTCACCGGTTACAGTAATCCTTGAAAACCCTTATGGGCAGGGGAACAGATGGGGTTACATAATAGTGTTGGAATACACCGGAGATTAAACCGGCTTGAAGAATAACATAAATATATTTAAAAAAAGGAGGTGCAAGAATGAGGAATTATGAAAAACCGTTCATGCAGCATAAATTCTATTCTTTGAAAGAGTATTTATCTTCTCTCAACGAATGGTTATCATCGGAAGGAGCGGCCTATAGCGAAGCTGGAATTACGACTTATATAATTATGTCATAATTTAAAAATTTGAAAGGAAAATTATTATGAGAAAAATTGTTTTTAGTCTGACAGTTTTATCCCTGTTGATTTGTTTTATGACCACAGCATATGCGGAGGTATCTTTAAATCCGGCATATGTGTTTAATGACGGAGAGTATCTATATACCTTCGGGGACTTTAATACGGAAGACTCTCCGGATGAAGTGGGTGTGGCAGTTAACGGAAAAAATTATAAGTTGAAGGGCGATCAGCTTGACAAGTCAAAGCAGTACGGTAAATTTGGAATTGGCATAAGCGATCCGAATAATATATTAGGATCGAGCTATTGGGTAACTCCTTATATTATAAAGGAGAATCTCAAGATTACAGGTGAGGCGATTGCTGTCGAAAAGGAGCCTGTTTCAAATTTGAAATACCTTGGCCCTAAAGATGATTTGTTTGACGGGCTTCCTGTAATACACGATAATTTTACAAATGGAGTTCATATATTCAACAATTACGCTAATTTATTAAGCGCCAATGTGCTGCCGTCATTAAAGGGAAATTCTTATATAACAATACCCAATCCGATTGCAGGCTCAGTACCCGCAGGAATAAAAAATGCCTGGGGGGGGAATTCGACTTTGGACTGGATCAGCTTTGATTTATATAAGAGTGCTACCATAAGAGTACTGACCTCGGGCAATATCGATCCGCTTACTTATCCCAAATACGGGTTTACTGCCAATACAACAACTGAAAACGGCGGCTATTATTTTTCCCGTTTCAACTCAGATTACCCGGGTGCGGAGCAGGCAAAAATGGATAGAATGTATACAAAGCATATTGATGTAGCCGAGAATGGTTTTTCTACGGTTGTCCTTCCGAATGCTGCTCATCATGGAACAAATAAATGGGGATATGTGGTGGTGATTGAATTTGACGACAAGGAAGTGATTACGCCTGCAATCACAAGCCTCGCATATGCAGGGCCGGTTGATCCCGGTTATACATACAAGGTTGAGAAGCACGATAATTTTCAGAATGGAAATTTATTGTATTGTAACTATGATAATATAGCAGCTTCCAATTTGGATGCCGCCTATGCAGGAAAGCCTTATATTATTATGGATAATCCAATAGCGGGTTCCATCTCTTCCGTTATTAAAACTGCCTGGGGAGATGCATCAATACCATGGGTCACCTTTGAAATAAATAAAACCGCTACCATAAGAATATTTACGGACGGTGATGCCCTTGCTTACGGTAATGACGGATATACTAAAAACACAGCGCCGGCATATTATTTTCAAAGATTGAATACAACGCACAGCACAACCACAAATATAACGACAATGTATACAAAAACATATGAGGTCACACCAGGGGAAACAGTGACAGTATCAATTCCGAATGCCGCCTGGTTGGGAACAAGTAAATGGGGGCATATTGTTGTAGTGGATTTTGAGGAATAACCAGTATCATTTGGGCGGTAGGAAAAACTATCGCCCTATAATCCATCCGGTAAGCAGGAGGATAAAAATGAGGATTATGAAACGCGAAAAAGAACAGTGAAGCTCTATAAAAAGATAATTGAGGCGAACGGGGATAAATTAAAATGAAAAGAAATAGAATCGTATTACTTCTGCTAATAACAGTTATCTTAAATAGTATATCAGTTCATCCGGTAGCTGCAGAAAACAGCTGGCCTGCTGATTTTGGACTTGCAGGGCGTGAAATGCCTTTCCGGCCGGCAGATAAATATGTTTCCTGTCAAAATACTCCTGATTTTTCTTGGCCTTTGGTTGATTCTGCCAAAAGCTATGATTTAAAGGTATGCAGGGATCAGGCATTAACCGATATTGCATATTATAAAAATAATATCAAGTTTAATTTTTATAATTTTGATACTGCCTTTGCCACAGGAACCTATTATTGGAGTGTGCGTTATTATGATGGCAGGATCTATTCTTCCTGGACTGATGCAAGAAGATTCAGAATTGACGGGGATGCATCGAAATTTCCGGTGCGCG
>CAZNYY010000253.1:0-4078 GCA_964577335.1 uncultured Oscillospiraceae bacterium
AAGGCGGAATTCCCGGTGCGAGTCAAAGTTTCATAAAACATAACTGCCAACGCATTTATCATATCAGCTTCCTGCTCTTCCTCGCTCCGTGGGTCGGGCAGGCGGTACAAACGCTTTAATCTACGATAGTGCGCTTTTTGTTCCTTATCCTTCACTTTTGATAAATCCATGCTGCGAATTTCCATAACTTTGCAGATTTTATTCTCCTCGGTAAGCCCTTCAAACAAAGCCTTAAAATGCCACCAATGAAGGTTGCCCTGTGTGAGGTCAATGCCGTACTGTGCCCGAAATGCAGCACAAATCAGCGATGCATCATGGGTACCAGTGAATTTGCAAAAGCGTGTGGTGTGCCTAAAGATACACTATTTCATTATGACAGGATTGGTATTCTTAAACCGGAATATGTAAATGACAAAGGTTATCGCTTCTATTCAGTAAAACAGTTTGTAACTTATGATATTATAACGACTTTGCAAAAGGCAGGAAGCCCGTTAAGTGAGATTAAAGCATATTTGGAAAATAAGAACCCATCCCAATTTTTATCCATTGTAAAACAAAAGAAAGAACAGCTTATTTTGGAGCAGCAGAAAATTAAGCGGATGGAAAGGCTGCTGCAAACCACATATGATATGGTAGAGAATGCGCTAAATGTAGAGTGTTATATCCCATCAATTGAAGAACTTGATGAAGAATACCTGATCACTGTAGCGCTGACTTCTGAGGGAATTGAAAAGCAAGATGTACAAAGAATGGGTGAGCACTATATTTACTGCACGGTTCACCAAATTGCGTATGAATATCCTGTGGGAACCATCATCACCAAAAGTCATATTGAGCAAGGAATCTATAATAAGCCGGATTATTATTTCAACAAATTAACTGACAGATTAACTGATAGTATAAATAATGAGCGGGTGCATATAAGGCCAAAAGGTAAATATGCTGTTATAAATCACAAAGGTTCTTACGGCTCGCTCCCGGAATCTTATGAAATATTATGTAATTATATCAAAGAACAGCATATGACTGTTGTTGGAAATTCTTATGAGCAGGAGATACTCACTTATCTTGCTATTAAAAACTCTGATGAATATATAATCCGAATAGCTATTCAAATAGGCTGATACTGTGACAGCTTGAAAGCTGCACCGAATCGCCAGGAAGCCGAGTATTTTTAGATACTCGGCTTCCTTTTTTCTTGTATTTATTTCTGTACATGTATACTAATCTGCAAAAGATACTGAGTAGGGTTAGATGAGGATATTTCGTCAAGCAAAAATTCCTCATAGGCATTACCACAAATTTTTAAATTAGCTTCTTTAATGAAGGTAAAAAGACGGTTGTACAGATTGCTGGTCTTAGCATACTCCGTGTGCTCTCGTCCGATGACATATAGGCCTTTTGGCTTATGAGCATTTGTTGGATAACTGCTCCCATTTAGAGGACGATAGTAATAGCGAGAGGGGTGCGTCGTATTCTCTTGTAATAAATCCGTGTGGGAAATGATTGTACCAGTTGGTAATCCACGAATCACTTTGTTTTCTTCGCAAAAATTATAAAAATCCACAAGATAATACCATCCCTCTAATAGATGGCTATCTGCCGAAAGCTCCGGCCCCAAAAATATCGGCGTTGATTCACACTCTTTCAGGACTATGGAATCAAAATCTATATCTGCTCCAACCCCCTGTTCAGCCATATCAATCCGAGTATCCAGCATATCGCTGATCTGTGCAAGCATCATGATTTTATCCTGTACTATTTTTTTCTGCGCATCCAGCATATCAATTAATTTTTCAGGAGTTCGTTCATTCAAATACGCTTTGATTTCTTTTAACGGCATACCAATTTCCCTCAATATGGTGATAACACTTGCGGTATCTATCTGCTGGTATGTGTAATAGCGGTATTTATTGTTTTCATCTATCATTGCGGGAGACAAAAGCCCAATACTGTCGTAAAATAATAAATTCCTTCGAGTGATTCCAGTTGCCTGCGCAAATTCACTTATTTTCATACGAGTGCTTTTCATAATTTATCACCTTTTTTCTCTACTTATAGTTTGACTGTTCAGTATATGTATAGTTTATAATGATATTTTGTGGAAGTCAATTTTGTTTCATTAACAAAAAACGAACTTATTGATTTCAGGGGTTGACTGTTCAGTATATGTATAGTCTATGATGATGTCTTGTGGAAGTCAATGTCTTTTTTAGGAGGAAAATTAATGTTAAATCAAACCACAGATTTAAAGCAAATTAACAAGCAATTTACCAAGTATGTTATCCCTTCTGTCATAGGGATGCTTGTCCAGGCCCTTTATATTATTTTGGACGGTGTTGTTGTCGGGCGGGGTATTGGCGAGGTCGCGTTAGGCGCCGTGAACGTCGTATTCCCATTCAGTATGTTCGTCATTGCGTTGGCCATGCTGATTGCGGTGGGCGGCGCAAACGTCTATTCTTTCCATAAGGGGCAGGGTGAGACGGCGAAAGCCAACAATATCTTTTGTCAGTGTTTTGGATTATCCATCATCGTTGGTGCGATTCTGGCGTTGCTCGGGTTCATCTTCCGCGAAAACCTGTCTATATTTATGGGCGCAAATGAAGAACTGCTGCCCTACGCTACAGCCTATTTGAAATGGTCTGCACCTTTTTCATTAATTCAAATGGTAGCTTTTGGGTTTTCCGTTTTTGTCCGCAACGATGATGATCCCCAAATTGCCATGCTCGGCGCCGTTTTCGGGGCGCTTATCAACGCTATCCTCGATATTATTTTTATTCTCATTCTGCATCACGGGATTGAGGTAGCCGCTATAACAAACGGCATCGGTATGACCATTGAGCTTATATTTTACAGCAGCCATTTTGTCCGAAAAAAGGGCGCTCTGCGTATTCGCAAGCCGGTATTCCATTTCGCCGAGATCAAGCGTGTTTTGAGCAACGGTGTTGCTTCCGCCCTGATGGAATTCAGCACGCCCGCTATTACTTTTTCCTACAATATTGCGATCGTTCACACTGCTGGAACACTGGGTGTATCTGCCTATGCCATCGTGTGCTATGTGACTTCTATCATTAGCATGGTTGTATTGGGTGTCGCCCAAGGTACACAGCCGCTCATGAGTTTTTATCATGGTAAAAGGGAAAAGAGAACATTTTCTTACACTTACAAACTTGGGATTCGCACAAATGTAGTTGTTTCCGTTCTGCTGGCAGGTATTTGTATTCTCTTTGGCAGACAATTGGTTCCTTTGTTCCATAGCAGTGGCTCGGCAGAGCTGACGGAATTAACAGCCTATATGCTCAGTCAGTATTCAGTAGCCTATATTGCTGTAGGCCTTGTGTTGATGAATATCCTCTTTTTTCAAACTACGGAACGGAATGGTCTTGCAACATTGATTTCTTTCCTGCGCTGCTTAGGCTTAACACAGGTATTTTTGCTGCTTTCTGTATTTGGGTTTGACGCAAAGTGGCTGTACTTGGCGTACCTTGCCGGCGAAGTATGCCATTTTATTATTTCGCAGTTGTTGGTAAGAAAGACGATGAGAACTATTGAAGCTGGAACAGGAGAAACCCAAGCTGTGATTGAACCGGATTATGTAAATACAGGCTGTGTTGTTACAATCAGCCGTGAATATGCTTCCGGAGGGCGCATTATCGGCCGCAAAGTGGCCGAAGCATTAAGCGTACCCTTCTATGACAGGGAAATCATCGGTCTGGCGGCAGATAAAGCACAGTTATCTGCCGGAGCGGTTGAGCAATCCGAGGAAAAAATGACCAAAGGCTTTGAATACGGGCTGTACATCGGGCGCAAATACATGCCGATTTCCGATCAGGTCTTTATTGCGCAAAGCGAAGTAATCAAGGAAATTGCTCGTAAAGAGGCTTGCGTGATTGTGGGCCGCTGTGCTGACCATATTTTGCAGGACAATGAAAACTGCATCCATGTTTTTATCCATGCGCCTTTTGAGCAACGTGTTCGCCGGGCAGTTGGGGAATATGGTTTACCTGCAAAAGAAGCGGAACAGATGGTACGCAACAACGATGAAGCGCGCGAGAGCTATTACAACCATTATACAGGT
>CAZNYY010000254.1:0-4060 GCA_964577335.1 uncultured Oscillospiraceae bacterium
TTAAAATCCCGCCCAATAAAACACAAATTAAACTGCCCCACAATATTATTTGCCTTGTTCTTGCAATATTTTGCAGGTATTCATCTTTATTTATTGCATAAACATATTCCCAGTCATACTGCACCGAGGGCGTTTTTAAAATTATATAGTCATTCCCGTCAAAGGAAATATCAAATTGTTCGTCAGGCTCCCCCGCTATAATGGCGGAAATCCCCTCCGTTGTGCGGCTTGCACGGGGAAGAACAACATCACCCTCATTGTTTATAATATAAAACAAACTCCGCTCATCGTTTTTCATGTTGTTCAAAAGTGCCGAAACATTTATTTCAAACACTATATTTGCACAGGGTTCAATATCCCCCGGTTTTATTATGGAGCTTACAAAATAAATATATTCTCCGCTGCCATTGGGTGTGGTTACAAATTCCATCGAACGGCGCCCCGTCATAAACGCCTGAAACAGGCTAAAATCATCAAACTCGTTAAAATATTGGGAATAATACCTGTCCCTTAAATTATTGCAGTTTTTAAGCCCCACAACAAAGTCAATATCCTTGTAATAAACAAACATATCATTTATTATATTCTCAAAACCCGAATACAAATAATATTTTCGGGTGCTGACAATGTCGTAGCGCTTTTCATCAAGCTCGTTTGCCCTGTACTGGATAATTTCTTTTACCTTTGTGTTGTTTAAAATTTGTATTTTCAAATTTGTCAAATCATTTATAACCGTGTCAACAGACTGCTTGTTTTGCTGCAACTGTTTTATGTAATACTGGCTTACCTGTCTTTTTAAAATATGCTCCACATTATAATATATAAACCAGCTTATCGACAGGAGGAGGAGAACAATTAAAACATTTGATAACAGCATTGTTACCAAAGTACGTTTCTTTTTATAAAATCCCATTTCTTATTCCCTCCTTTTATGTTTGGGCTTTATTATACTATTTTAGTTTGAATTATTCAATGAAAAAATTTGGATATCCAACTTTCAGCCTGATTTGGGGCATGAAAAAAGAGCGAAGCGTCCCGCATAATGGGGTGTTCCGCTCTTTTTTTATTTATCTTTTGTTATACCTCGTAAGCGTTGTTTTGCTGCTCGGGGAATGTAAATCTTTCTCAACATATTTCGGGATTGTTTGTCAAAAGCTTGGAAAGTTTGGGGAGCAATAATTTTACTGATGTTGTGCAAGATTTATTGTAATAGCCTTATGCCGTGTCATGGCATCAATGGAATAGCGCACACCCTGCGTGCCCATCCCCGACGCCTTCACGCCAAGGAAGGGGAAATGGTCGGGTCCCCTCTCGGTTTTGTTGTTAACCTGAACAGTGCCGACCTCAAGATTATTTGCAATATAAAATGCATCGTTTATATTATTCGTAAAAACGGAGGACTGCAGCCCGTATTCGCTTTTGTTTGCAACGGAGATTGCCTCGTCAACATCCCGAACCCTGATTATGGGCAAAATCGGCGAAAAAGGTTCAATCCACGCAATGTCCATCTCGGTAGTCACATTGTCGATAAGTGTCGGATAAACAAGGTTTCCTTCCCTTTTGCCGCCCGTCAAAACATTTGCACCCTTTTGTTTTGCGTCCGAGATAAGTTCCATCGCAAGCTCGGCGGATTTTTCGTCCACAAGCGGTGTTATCACAACATCCTCTCTCGGGTCGCCCACCTTTAATTTGTTTATTCTTTCCATAAGCAGGGGAACCAATTTGTCTGCAACCTCATCCGTTGTGAGAATTCGTTTTACTGCGGTGCATCTTTGCCCTGAATACGAAAATGCGCCGTCAACAATATTTCCCGCCGCAAAGCAAAGGTCCGCATCGGGCAGTATAATTGCCGCGTCCTTCCCGCCAAGCTCCAGCATCAGCGGCGTCATCTGCACAATGGAGGAAATATGCCGTCCCACCTCCGTACTGCCTGTGAAGTTTACAAAGTCAATCCCGCTGTGGCTGACTATGTAATCCCCTATTTCACTGCCCCTGCCCGTTACGGTGTTTAAAACTCCGACCGGCAGTCCCGCCTCGGCAAAGGCCTCCGCAAGGTACAGCGAGGACACAGCCCCCTGTGTTGCGGGTTTTAGCAGGACGGAATTTCCGCCCATCAAAGCCGGTGCAATCTTTGACGCCGCCAAGTTTATCGGATAATTAAACGGCGAAATTGCAAGAACCGTCCCAAGCGGAACACGCCGCACATATGATATTTTTTCTTTTGAGCCGCCGGGGAAGTTTTCGCCCCCCACAGCCGAGCCTGATTTGCTTTTACCCGTATCAGCGGTAAATTTAATAAAGTCAACCGTTCGTTTCACCTCGGACAATGCCGATTTTTTGTCTTTCGCTATTTCCATTACCAAAATTTCTGCAATTTCCTCTGCACGGCTTTCAAGAATATCGGCAGCCTTATAAAGGGTATTGGCTTTTTCGTAAATGGGGGTATTTTTCCACACGGCATGGTTTGTTTTGCTTGATGCAATTATATCGTCAACTTCATCCTTTGAAACGGCGGGAATACGTCCTACAAGAGAGCCGTCAACGGGTGATTTTATTTCCAAAAACTTGCCCGTTTTTGATGCCCTCCATTCTCCGCCGATTAGGTTTTTATATTCCTTTTTTTCGTTGTATATCATTGATGTACGTCCGCTCATAAGTTTTCATAGCCTTTCCGCCCACAAAAATAAGGTTTTGCGCACCCTGCCGTGGGCAGACGAGGGTACAGGTATTTTATCACGGAATAACAAAAAAGTCGATACCTTTTTGCGGGTTGCACCCGCAGGCATAGCGTTGCACAATTTGCAGGAAAGCAAAGTTTCGTTGCACGGTAACCAAAGTGCATTATTTCTTACTGTTTTGAAAAGGCGGGTTGCACCCACCACATAACGTTATACATTTTGCGGGAAACAAAGTTTATTGCATGGTACTAAGGTACATTATTTCTTATCTCAGCCAAAAAGCCATGTTTTCTCAATTGAAAACATGGCTTTTTTGTTAGTTCGGGCACACGGCTATCTTATGCCTTTGTGATTATTCCGCACCGGAGGGTCCGGGTTTTTTAATTTCTTGCTGTACATCTGCTTTTGTGACAATTGTAAGATAGATTATTTCTAAGATGCCTAAGGTGTTGATTACAAGCAGTGCTATAAACCATCCCACTTTTTTAAGGGATGCCGCTTTCCACAAGGCAAACCCCTTCCAAATTATGGACCATAGCGCCGCCAGGATAATAATGTACGGGTTTTGAAGAATTTCGGGCATGTTTTCAAACAAAAATATCAACTCCTTTATATTTTTTATGGGTTTGGTCAGTTTTTTTATCATCTATAAAAAAAATTATGCCTTCATATAAAACTATGAGAGAGAATACTTGCCTATGACTGTCCATTTGGTTTGTCGCTCTAATTATAATCCGCTTTCTGTAAAAGAAAGCCAATTACCAAATTTTGACCTAAAATAATCTCATTCCTTAGCATATAACTGATGGGGAGTACGTCCTTATAATTTTTTTGCCAAAAATATTGAAATTTTTCCTTATCCATAATTCACCATCCCGTTAGATATAAATAATATGAACTGTTTTAAAAATTCTATTTCCTCGTCAACCCACAATGTGGTGATTATAATCTTTCATTATTTCCTTGCTCTCATTATAACACATGTGGGATAAATTGTATAGTATTCAAAGGGATAAATTCTTTTTTTCCTGAACTTTTTCTGTATATCTCTTACATTAATCTTCCTGTTGATAAAACTGCTTAATATCGTTGACAAGTGTTCGCCATATATTCTGTCCTCGTAGACACGCCACTGTCTAAAAAGCATAAGAAGCTATCAGATAAATCTTGGCACTCATCCACCATGACCATATGTGTCGGCAACAGGCTGCAGGGGATCATGGCTGCCTGATCAGAATGAGTAGCCCTTTCCATTCCTGATGAATATTATAATTAGGGGAGCAAGCCGCTCCAGTATAATGAGAAAGGATGAAAAATCATGTATGACAAAGAAGATAATAATATCCTTGATTGTCAATCTAGTTGCTCTAATACATGCCCGC
>CAZNYY010000255.1:0-4056 GCA_964577335.1 uncultured Oscillospiraceae bacterium
AAAACTTCCCCGAAAAGTCCTTTTTAAGCATTGTTTCCCGGTGCAACAGCCATACAACATCGGCATCCTGCTCTATTGCTCCTGATTCCCTCAAATCCGCAAGTGTCGGTGTTTTTTCTGCCCTTGACTCCGTTGCGCGGTTTAGCTGCGACAAAAGAATAATCGGACATTTTAAATCCATAGCAAGCCGTTTCAAGGCTCTTGTGTTGTTTGCGACCTCACGCTCCCGTATTTCCCCCCGTCCGGTCATAAGCTGTAAATAATCAATCACGACAGCGCCGACATCAACCTTGCGCTTTAACCTGCGACACCGTGACGCTATTTCGTCTACCGTGATACTGCTTTGGTCGTCCACCAAAAGCTTTTTCTTAAGGCTCAAATCAATCACACGCAAAATCTCCGGCGCACCCCGTCCGCTTATTATCGTGCTAAGCGGCACATTCGTCATCATCGACATCAGCCTCTGCGTTATCTGCTGTTTCCCCATTTCCAAGCTGAAAAAAGGTACATATTTTTTCGCCGCAATATTAAGCGCCAACTTAAGCGCCATTGCAGTTTTACCGACCGAAGGTCTCGCGCCTATCACAATCAATTCCGACTCCCGAAAACCAAAATTAAGATTATCGAAGTCAAAAAATCCTGTCGGCATAGCAATCTCCGCCTTGCCACTCGCCCTTGCCTCCATCTGCCCGACCTCCTCAATCACCAAATCAGACAGCTTGCTTATTCCGCTTTTCACGCCATTATCGGACAGCATCAGGCTTTCGGCTTTTGCTTGCGCCTCGTCTGCGGACACGTCAAAATCCATAGCAAGCTTTGTAATCTCGGTAGCGGCATCGATTATGGTTCTGCGTTTTGATAGGTCAACCAATTCTTTTTTGTGTGCCGGGTACGCCCCGGGGGAATAGGCACTTTGCGTACACGCCACCGTAAAATCCAGCATGTTTTCTTTTTTTGTTGCCGCCAAAATCAAAGCCGTGTCAACCCTGCTATGGGCGTTGTATGTACTCTGCATGATGTTTAAAAGCTTTTTGCTTTCAGGGAAATCAAAATACCCGTCCTTCATTTGCAGTATTTCGTCCGACAAGCTACTATGCATAATAAGCTCACCCAGCA
This sequence comes from uncultured Oscillospiraceae bacterium, assembly GCA_964577335.1. GTDB lineage: Bacteria > Bacillota > Clostridia > UMGS1883 > UMGS1540 > CAZNYY01. Next base: position 1,117 of record CAZNYY010000255.1, read on the forward strand.
CCGTCATTTCAAGCTGTATGTTATTCATAATTATTCTCTCCTAGCATCACCATTTCAGGCTCTTTGGTCTCCACATAATTTTCATCAAGATAATCCACATACCCCGAATTAAAGAAGGTGCTGCCGTTTTGCGGTTTGCGCCACTCGTCACGCCCGAGGTCAGCGACATAACGCTCTATGCACCGCTCTATTTCATCAACCCCAATCATGTACAGTTTCTTTTTTTGGGTGTCGCTAACTTTACCCTTGCCCTTTTTGTTGGGGTATAAAGACCACACGCTCTCAAAAAAAGTGTCCAATGCACCTTTAGTTAGTTTAGTTTCGTTTAGTTTATTTAATGTGTTACCATCTTGCTTACCATCTTGCTTACCATCTTGCTTACCATCTTGCTTACCATCTTGCTTACCATCTTGCTTACTATTTGATATAGGTGACAACTTATAAGATGTTGCTTTTGTTCCATTTACCCTAAATTCCAATAACCCAAGCTGTTTAAGCACGTTTCTATTTTTCAATATTCCGCTTCTGCTTAAACCGCTATGTAATTCAAGCGTGATGTTAGGTACGTTAAACCACTCTACCCAAGCACATTTATTGTTTATATACATAAGTGCGTACCATAAAGCAATTTGCCCTGTGGATAATTGTTTAATCTGTACCAAGTCATTGAACGCTTTAATTTCGGCTATATAATTCATATTGTCCTCCCGCTAAAAAGGTAAGTCGTCATCTGACGAAATATCGCCAAACTCACTCGGCAACTCGTCCGCTACCGTAGATTGTTTATTGTCGCTTTTACCTCCTACAAATCCTGCCTCGCTTACTATAACCTCTGTTGCATATCGTCTTTTCCCCTCGTTATCTTCCCATGTACGGGTTTGAATACTGCCGTCAACGGAAATCAGGTCGCCTTTGCCAAACCACTTGCCAACAAATTCTGCCGTCTTGCCAAACGCCACACAGTTAATAAAGTCTGTCTGCCGTTCCTCGCCCTGCTTTGCATATTTACGGGGTATTGCTACTGTAAAGCTACACACAGACACACCGCTTGCCGTAGACCGTAGTTCAGGGCTTTTTGTGAGCCTTCCGCATAAAATCGCTTTATTAATCAATATAATTCCTCCCAAATATTTTTATAAAATCCTCAACGCTCCACCCGTAATGCTCCATTGCTTTTTTCTGCGCCATCTGTTTAAGCTTGATTTCAAAATCTTTGTCAGAATGTACCCCGTAATCGCTCGCATTGTGCCAGTCGGGTCGTAACCATACTTTTAAACCGTATTTTTCCGACAACCTTCTGCTGCCTGTGCCAAAAAATATATGATGCTCATGGAGGTCGGGGGTAGAGCCTGTAACATAGCATTCTTTACGGTCCTGTATTATACTTTTCACTTGTTAACCTCCCATGCCGTTTTCATACCCTCCAACTCATGAGGGGGCAGGGTTTCAATGCCCTGCTCTTTGCAGTCGGTAACCACCATGTCAATCAACCTCGACATTTGGTTGGTATTATATGTTGAGCTACCATAATACAGATTAACAACCACAAACCCCTCATTTTTGGCGTAATCCACTCTTTCTGCAATCCACCCTATACCATGCAACCCCCAACTATGTATGAGCGTGTCAACGGCATTTTCGCTTATTTCAACTTGTCGCATTACCCCTAAATCCAGTATGTATTTGCGGTATATGTCAACCGCCGAATACTGCACCCCTTTTGTAGATAATGCATCTGCAAGTTTGCCGCACAACTGCCAAAAATAGTTATTAGCATTTAAAGAGCGTTTGCGGCGGTATTCCTTGACTTCGACACTTAGCTTGTCTTTCATGCCGTCAAGCTTGTCCGAAAAAACCTTAACCGCCGAATTACTCTCCCTATGGACGGGGAATGATACCGTCATGTTTCCGCTAAAATCCATTGTTATATTAGGCTGCCCTGTTATAATCTTCATGCCTTGTCTTCCGTCCACACAAACACTCTCTCTTTGCGGTTATTGACTATTGACAGCCCTGTTATCTTGCCGTTTTCTATCGCTATTTTTTCCACATAAAACTTATCATAAGTTGTCTTTTTGCCCCTGCTTTCAGACATTTTAATCTTGTCGGCAGACACCCATATAAAAGGTGATGTGTACAACTCTCTGCCAATGCCCCAATTAAAGCAAGCCCTCTTAAAGCTGTCTGACGCTTCGCCTTTTTCCTTCTCGGCATAGCTTTCCGTCCCACAATCGTCTCGCCAAACCCATTCATCTTCGATTTTTATACCTACACTGCAGAACAAATTGCCTTTGCACTCATAATGCTTTCGCCCCCAAAGCGACCCTACCGTTTCATCAAGTATATTCATGTCGCACCGTGCGTTTTTGTATAGAAGGAGACTTGCGCCCTTTTCATTTACAGTCGCTATCCTTACTTCAATTTCATCTTTTTTAAGATTTCTAAACTTCACCACTCTCACCGCCTTCAAATATTAATGGGCAGTTAAAACCAATCTCTTTAAATGGATTTAAAAGCCATTCGTCCGTTAGTCTGCATGAGTATCTTTTGAAACTGTCCTCATATCTGCAAAAGAGTTTACACCATCGGCAGCTTATGTCACCTTCGGGGAAATTTACAGAGACACCAACATTAGCCTTGGCGTAATATGTAACGCTGCCAGTCGCAAAACTCACTCTGCCCCACCCTCTCTCTTGTTTTTAAAATACCAAGCCGTATACAATTCGCTATAACTCGTACCCGTCAACCTTATTTTCTCGTAATTCTCCGCATCATAAAACCATTCCAAGAAATCAAGCCGCAACCCGCAATTGTTCTCCATCTGTCTTACGGCGTGTTTAATCGCATTTTCTATATGCACCGGCTCACCGGTCTTTCGATTGATATAAACAGTATCAATATCGCACACGCTGATAACCCCTTTCTTCGAGTTGGCATTGA
>CAZNYY010000256.1:0-4051 GCA_964577335.1 uncultured Oscillospiraceae bacterium
TTAATGTTTATCGGCGGGTCACCCGGCTCTGCGGCGGGGGGAATAAAAACGGTGACACTTGCGGTTATAATACTTGGTGTAAGGTCCGTTTTTACAGGGCAGAAGGACGTAAACCTTGGGGGGAGAAGGCTTCCCGAGGGCGTGGTAATGCGGGCTGTTACAATAGTGTTTACCGCTTTTTCAATAGTTATCACAGGGGTTTTTGTACTTAGCGTTTTTGAAGACAATAGTTTTATTGATTTGCTTGTTGAAACCGTTTCGGCTTTTTCAACCGCAGGCCTTTCATCCGGTATCACGAAGGGTTTGTCGGCAATAAGCAAAGTCACTTTGATTTTTTGTATGTTTCTCGGAAGGGTTGGGGTGCTTACGATGGGCATTGCCCTGCTTTCGCGCACGGAAAATGTGTCACGCATCCGATATCCCGTGGAAAAGATTATGGTAGGGTAGTTATTGTTTCGGAGGTAATTTATGAAATCGTTTTTGGTTTTGGGTCTTGGAAGGTTTGGAAAAAGTTTGGCATGCACTCTTTATTCCATGGGGCATGAGGTAATGGCGATGGACGACAATGAGGAGGTTGTGTCGGACATGGCGGACTGCGTTACCCATGTACTTGTGGGTGACTGCACAGACGAGGCTGTTCTGCGCTCGGTCGGAGTGCGAAATTTTGATGTGGCAATTGTGGCAATAGGCGGGGATATGCAGTCAAGCATTATGATTACTTTGATTTTAAAGGAAGCAGGGGTTCGAAAAATAATAGCTAAAGCACAGAGTGAAATCCATGCGAAGATACTTGAAAAGGTTGGGGCGGACAGGGTTATCTTTCCCGAGCAGGACATGGGCGAGCGGGTTGCGCAAATGCTGACTATTAACAATTTTTTGGACTATATCGAACTGTCACCCGAGTACAGCATTATTGAAACCACAATACCCTCCGAATGGGCGGGTAAAACCCTAAGCCAGCTTGATATACGAAGAAAACACGGTATTAACGTAATGGCGGTAAAAAGCGGCGGTGAAATTCATGTTTCACCTGCGGCGGATTTTGTTTTGGGCGGCGAGGATATTATTGTGGTAATCGGTAAAAATGACAGTATAGGTAAGCTTTATGAATAGTATATATATAAAAAGCCCCTCGAACCAAATTGTTAAAAATATTAATTCGCTGCGGAAAAAATCATCCGAGGGAAATGTTCTTGTGGAAGGTGTCCGCGCGGTTTTGGATGCCCGGAAAAACGGTGCGGTTTTTACGGATATTATAATAAGAGAAGGGTATATGGGGGAATTGCCCCCCGCTGAGAGGGTGTACACTTTTGAACCCCGCTTGTTTGATAAAACCGCCGCCACCGTAACCCCGCAAGGCATTATGGCGCTGGCAAGGACAAGTTTTGCGGATTTGGGCGAAATTTGCGGCGGCACATCCGTTATTTGCGACAATATTCGTGACCCGGGGAATATGGGGACGATTATAAGGACAGCCCATGCGGCAGGGGCTTTGGGAGTTGTGGTAGGCACGGGGTGTGTTGACCCCTTCGGCGAGAAGGCGGTAAGAGCGTCGATGGGCTCGGTGTTTGCGGTGAAGATTGTAAGGATAAAAAATATAAATGAACTTTTGACTTTAAGGGAAAATCATGTTAAAATAATAGCAGGAGATGTAGGCGAGGGTGCTGTTTCCCTTTATGAGGCGGATTTGACGGGGAGGGCGGCTGTAATCGTCGGAAACGAAGCGGGAGGGATAAGTGCGGAGTTTCTTGGGATTTGTGACAAGAGGGTGAAAATCCCGATGCCGGGAGGTGCCGAATCGCTTAATGTGTCTGCCGCCTGTGCGGTTATTTTGTATGAGCATTTAAGACAAAATTTATAAGGAGTTGGTTTTTTTGAAGAAGGGAACAATAATTTTAATTGCAGTTATTGCGGTTATCGTTTTACTGGTGTCATGGGTTGTGGGCAGTTACAACGGTATGATGGCACTGCGGGAGGAAACAAGGACTGCGTGGAGTGGAATTGAAAACAATCTTCAGCGCCGTTCTGATTTGATACCTAATTTAGTTGAAACAGTGAAAGGTTATGCAGAGCATGAAACGGAAATCTTCACTGCCGTGGCTGACGCACGTTCAAAACTTATAGGTGCGGGCAGCACTGCGGAAAGTGCCGAGGCAAATGATGAATTGTCGGGGGCTTTAAGCCGTTTGCTTGCGATTTCGGAAAGCTATCCCGAGCTTAAGGCGGATCAAAATTTCCGTCAATTACAGGATGAACTTGCGGGCACCGAAAACCGTATAGCACGCAGCCGTGAGGAATACAATACCACAGCCGCAAGCTATAACAAGAGGGTGCAAGCGTTCCCGGCCGTGATTTTTGCCGGTATGCTTGGTTTTGAAAGAGCTGATTATTTCGAGGCGGCAGCGGGTGCAAGTGAGGTTCCAAACGTCAGCTTTTAGGAGGTCTAAATGAGAAAAAAACTTCCTTTACTTTTAGCGGCGGCGCTTTTGCTATTTTCTATAAGCGCCTTGGCGCTGCCTAAAGCACAAGGGTTTGTAAATGATTATGCCGGAATTTTAAGTGAAGAAACAAAAAGCACAATTGAACGTTACTCTGCATCCCTCAAGCGCCAAACAGGGGCTGAGGTGGCTGTCGCTATCCCCGAAAGCCTTGAAGGCATGGAGGATGATGATTACGCATACAAGCTTTTCAACGAGTGGGGGATAGGTGACGAGAAGGCTGATAACGGACTGCTTATTTTGGTGGCGCCAAACGAACGAAAATCAAGGATTGAGGTAGGAAAAGGCCTTGAAGGCAGGTTAAACGACGGAAAAACAGGATATTTGCAGGACGAGTTTTTCGTGCCCCATGCAAGAGAAGGTGATTACAGTACGGGGGTTTTAAAGCTGTACCTTGCACTTGTTACAGAGATTGCGAACGAATACGAGATTGACCCGGGGAGCATTTTAAGTGCGGAGGATGTGACCGAGAATTATTATGCCGACGAGGGTGAAGGTGATTCAGGGGACTGGATAATACTGCTTTTGCTTTTGGCTCTCTTTACGGGTGACAGGATTTTCTTTAAAGGTGCGATATTTGCTTTTATAATTAAGGCTATTTTGCTTGGCGGCGCTCGTGGCGGACGAGGAGGTTTCGGCGGCGGGCGCGGAGGTTTTGGTGGTTCGGGCGGCGGTTTTGGCGGCTTTGGCGGAGGAAGCTCCGGCGGGGGCGGCAGCAGCAGAAGCTGGTAAAAAATATTTTCGAGGTGAATATGCAAAAGAAAAAATCCGAGGCGGCGCTCCTTTTGGTGACGGTCATTTGGGGCGCCTCCTTTGCGCTTACAAAGAATGTAATAGAAAAAGTTCCCGCAATTGCTTTTTTGGCACCCCGTTTCGGTATAGCAGCGGTTATAATGCTGTTTTTGTACCGCAAAGAGTTGGGGGGATGCACAAAATCCACGCTGTTAAAAGGTGTGATACTGGGTGTTCTGCTCTATCTTGGAATAACCTTGCAAACCTTTTCAATGTACTATACCACCGCTTCAAACTCCGCTTTTTTTACGGGGTTGGCATTTGTTATTGTACCCGTTATTTCTCTGGTTTTTTTCAAAACAAGGTTATCGGTATATCAGGGCTTTGGGGTGGTTTGCTCTGTGATGGGACTGCTTATGCTAAACGGCGGGGTAACATCAATAGCCAATTTCGGAAATCTCTTGGCAACGGTCTGCGCCATTATGTTTGCAATGCAAATAATAATGGCGGACAGGTTTCTTTGTGATGTGTCGTCGGAAGTGTTGTCAACATTGCAAATAGTAACCGCAGCCATACTTTTTTTGGTTACATGGGGCTTTACAGGGGGTGACACGGTAAACCTTTTAAATGCCGAAACAATTTTTACGGTTTTGTACTCTGCCATTTTGTGTACCGCATTTGCAACCTCGGTTCAAATGTGGGCGCAAAGGTATGCATCCCCAACAAACACGGCGGTTATTTTGGCGGCAGAGCCTGTTTTTGCGGCAATTTTTGCAATGCTGATACCAAATGCACTTGGGCAGACGGAAACTTTGGCATTT
>CAZNYY010000257.1:0-4045 GCA_964577335.1 uncultured Oscillospiraceae bacterium
GGAGCGCGGCGGGGAGCGACAGCCGGGGCAATATGGTACTTCGGGCCAACTTGGGATGGTGTCAAGATAGAACAAAAATATTGTATAGAAAAAAGCAAGGTGGGTGTTAAACACATACCTTGCTTTTGCATCTTTTATTATGGCTATTTTTATGGCAATTGATGTAATCGAACTATTTCTTTCTCACCGGAACTTGTATTTCAGTTAGCCAATCATCCACATTGTCTTTATTCCAAATGCCATCAATGTAACTTTCCCGCACGTTGTCAATGATTTGGTAGCCGTTCTGTTCCGCCCACTGAACGACGTAAGCATATGCCGCGCCAATTTTTTCATACACACCACGATGCAAAACCGATATAGCGGTAACAGCAGGAATATCTTTGAAAACAATTCCTTCGCCATCTTTTCCACGACTTACGACCGCCTCGCAAATTTCCACATTGATGTCTGTGTCCCGATATTCGCCATCAAGATAAACATTAAAGCAATAGCCCGGCTCCACACATTTGATACCCGGATTTGCCTTGCCTACCTTTTCGCCAAGTGCAGGCATGATCTCATTCAATGCTGCATAATTGGGGAGTGTATATTTTGCTGAATACACTGTAAATGCGGGAATCTCTTTAATAACTGCTTGATAATTCATTTTTCGACCCTCTTTCTGTTCGTTGATATAGTGATTAAGCCGAAAGAGTTGGTTGGTGATGTTTTTTGATTCACTTTCAAGTTCAGCTTTACGCTGTGCAAGTATCTCTGCAACATTACAGCCGTCAATAATCGCAGAAATTTCAGGGATAGAGAATCCCATCTGCCTGAGTGAAAGTATTTCATTTAGCCGAAAAAGCTGGTCTGATGTGTAGTAGCGATATCCATTTTCTTCGTCTATATGTTTGGGTATAAGAAGTCCAACATCATTATAATGATGAAGCGTTTTGATTGTGACCTTGCCGAGTTTTGAAAACATACCAATACGATACATCAAATCACCGTCCCTCCCTTCGTAATATAATCCTACATCCTCCGGCAACCGGAGAGTCAAGTGCTTTTCAAAATAATATTGAATGTTATTCTCTACTTGAGCGTTTTCTTGAAATCTATAAGAACAAACAGCTCATCAAACATTTCGTCAGAATACAGGTCGAATGTCAGTGGAAAAAACTTGAGCTTACCCATCTGCTCTGCGTTTTTTATTCGTTTCAAAGTTTCTTTTTTTAGCTCAAGTGTCAGCACATTTGTACGAGCCTTTGCCGCAATAAAAATGCTCACCCTAAAGAAGCCCTCCCAGACAGAAAGCCAAAACACAGTCATTTCTTTTGCAGTTCCACGACTTGTTGTCCATTTGTACAGGCCTTTTCTGAGCCAAGCTTTTCCATCGTTATAATAACGCCAATCAAGTTCTATATCATGATTTTTGAGTTCTTCGATAAACTTGACATATGCACAATTAGAAGCACCAAGACATTTGGCAATTACTTCACTTGTTGGCTCTATTTCGGGGTCACGCAATAATTGTTTTTCGTTCATACAATCAACCTTCCGGGATGGTTTATTCACATCACTTTACGCGTAAAATCGCTTTATAAGGATGCAAGTTTCATCTACACCATAATCACCATCTCCAAAAAGAGATGCATATTCGTCAGATAAAAACTCGCTCATTGCTTTATCCGTTTTCTTGAATCCGGCTTTTTCATATGCGCTAACTGCCCTTGTATTTTTTATAGATGGAGCGATGATGAGTTCTTGGATACCCATTTCGGTATTCAAAAAATTGCCAAGAGAAATCAAAGCGTCTGTGCCAAAGCCTTTGCCACAGTTTGAATCAGAACCCATCCATATATCAAGTTCGGCAATGGCAGGCTTTAGATGAAAGCTGCAATAGCTGATAAAACCGATAGCCTTGTCCTCAATTGCAATGAGAAAACCTCTGCCGTCTTTTGGCTTTTCTCCGGTAAAATAATACTCCGTATAACCCCCATTATCCGATGCGTAAAATTCCTCGTAGGTTTGAATTGGATTGTTTGGATAATCTGGGGGACCTGCATGATATTTTGTGGTTTCTGATTGAAAGCACCACTCGTATATTTTTTGTTTGTCATCTAATATCGCCGGTATCAAAGTTATTTTATCGCCTTTTATCATTTATTTGCTCCCAACTGAATTTCATTTTCCAATCATAGTCTCGTAACGGCAGAAAATACTTCCGATTTATTATATCACGGATATATGAACAAAACTATTAGATTCGTTCATACACCTAGCGATAATGTTACTTGAACCACCATTACGCATGCCCGTACTATTGCTTAGATGGTGTCAAGATAGAACAAAAAATATTTTACAGAAAAAAGCAAGGTCGGTGTTAAGCACTTTCCCTTGCTCTGTTATTTATTACAACATTAAATGTTATCTATAGATACTAAATTGTGAATATTTCTGACTTACATTGTTTTATGTCAGTTTTTCTAAAGTTCCGTCAGAGGTGACACTGCAACGGGTGACACTGGGACGGGGTTGTTGACACACAATAACTTACAGCCTACATGCCTGACACCAGTCATTCAAAATAATAAAATTCAAACAGCTTTTATATGCGAAGGTTATCACACAAGATGAATTTGACAAGAAGAAGCAGCAGCTCCTTGGCTTATAAATATTTAAGAACCCAAAGTGTTAGACACGAGTCTGATACATGCGGGTTCTATTCAAGTAAAAAATCTATTATATTTATTATTTTAATACCTTCATAGTCATCAAAAATTGTTTGATCCATAGTAAGAATATACTTTGGATAATTATCAGCTATGGATTTTAGCGGATGCAATTCCCGTTTTTTTGTATTCTCATCTAATATAGTGGCTGACACCTGATAGTAGCATAGCTCATCAGGCTTAGTAGCTACAAAGTCAACCTCTAAATTACCTATTTTGCCAATCCTAACCTCATATCCACGTCTTAATAATTCTAGATAGATAATATTTTCTAAAACATGACCATAATCTGTGTTAGCCATTCTGACTAACCGATTTCTGATCCCTATATCGACCATATAGTACTTTTCAAGGGTCTTCAAAAACATTTTGCCTTTTAAATCGTAGCGATTAGCCCTATAAATAATAAATGCATTTTCGAGCATCCTAAGATAATTGTCTATTGTGTCACTAGTGGTTTTTCTACCGCTACTGGTCAGATAATCACTTATTTTTTTTGTAGAAACTACATTACCAATATTAGCACCTATGAATTTTAATAGGCTTTCCAGTAATGCAGCGTCCCTTACATCATTTCTTTCAATAACATCCTTCATAAGAACGGTATTATAGATACCCTCCAGAAAAGGGCTTATTGTATCAGGATTATCCATTAGTTCAACTACTGTGGGAAGTCCGCCAAATCTTAAATAACGATTAAATACTTCCTGAAGATTATCCTCTTTATCAGTCCCAGTAAAATCCAAATACTCCTTAAAGGATAAAGGTTGCATTTTGATTTCTACATACCTACCAGATAAGAGGGTCGATAATTCAGAGGACAATAAATAAGCATTAGACCCTGTAATATAGATGTCTACATTATAATCGACAAGAAAGGAATTGACGGCCTTTTCCCACGATTTCACCTGCTGCACTTCATCAAGAAGTATATAATGTTTATCCTGGACATTTGTCAATCTTTCCTTTATATAGGAGTATAGTTCCTTGTAGCTGACTATTTGATCAAACTCAAAGGATTCAAAATTCAGGTGACAGAGGGACGGGGTTGTTGACACACGTTGAAACATGTATAATAAAAGAAAAATGACACAGGGACGGGGGGTGCTGACACATGGGAGTTTATTTAGATATTTATGAATACACTTTGGCTAACAGCAATAGATATGTTATGAAAATATTGATTGAGCCATCTTTTCGTGAAGCCGTCTGTTTTCAAATACACCAAATGCAAGATAACTCATTCGTGCTTTCCTGGAATTTTGCACTTCACGGTAAATATTTTGTTCCCTTAATGCAGGAATTCGCAAAATCAAATAATTTACCGCCCG
>CAZNYY010000258.1:0-4035 GCA_964577335.1 uncultured Oscillospiraceae bacterium
TCAGAATGGCCCGATTTCTAGCTGATCTAGGAAGGTAGTGGTGGACAAATTGAAATTTCTTATAATTTTTTAGCTATTGAAAGGATGATGAAATTGAGAAGTGCATTTTATGAAAAGGAAATAACGCCGCCCCTGGGATGCAGTATGCCCGGTTACTTTACCTTGAGAGAAGCCTCGGGAGTATTGGACAAATTGTATGCAAAGGCTGCGGTTTTTGAACAGGAAGGGGAAGTGTCCGCAATGGTTGTGCTTGACACAACATCACTGATACTGAAAACCTGTGATGCAGTAAGAGAAAGAGTGGGGCAGTTTACAGGCATTAAACCCGAAAATATTATGATTTGCGCTAATCATTCGCATACCGGCGGACCTAGGGGGACGGAGCATGAGTTGTATGAGGTTACCGGTGTTAACAAAGAAAGTAATGAGGAGTATCTAAAAATACTGCCTAAACTGCTTGCAGACAGCATAATACTGGCATACCAAAGGCTTGATGATGCCAGCCTTAAATTTGGAGTAGGTAATGTTAATTCGATTTCATTTAACAGAAACTACATAATGAAAAACGGGACAATAAGAACAAACCCGGGTATGCTAAACCCCGATATAGTAAGACCCCATACGGAGATTGACCCTGAACTGTCCGTCATGCTTGTCGAAAATGGGGAGGGGGTACCCAAAGGGGCGATAATAAGTTTTGCTTGTCATCAGGACTGTGTTGGCGGCACAAAATTCAGCGGGGATTTTTCATCCATCCTTTCAAAAGAATTAAAAGAGCGTTACGGCGAAGATTTTATAAGTATTTTTGTGCCGGGTACTTGCGGAAACATAAACCATGTTGATGTGACGAAGGGGACAATCGAACCTGGGCACTATGTAAAAATGGGTAAAATCCTTGCTGAGGAAGCTATTTTGGCTATCAATTCCGCAAAGCCTGTTAAAAACGATAAGTTATCCGTTAAAAAGCAAGATATAACGGTTAAAAAACGTATTCCAACGGACGTCAAGGTGGAAGAAGCGAAGAAAACCATGGATGAATTGTCCATCAAAAAGGAACGGTCTATGCAAGAGCAGGTTGACTATGTTATGGCAAGAAGGCTTGTGGAGTATTCAAACAGTCCCGAAAAGGAATTTCATCTCTCCGTACAGGTACTGAGGATAGGGGATGTGGCGGTATATGCACTGCCCTGTGAAATATTTGTACAGTTTGGTTTGCGGCTGAAAGATGAAAGCCCCACAAAACACAACATAGTTGCCACACTCTGCAACGGTTATGCGGGATATATTCCCGTGCCGGAGCTTATGTCGTCACCGGCATACGAAGCGAGAGTGGGTGTTTCAAGCCGTTTTGCTCCTGAAACGGGGGATATGCTGGTGGATGCATCCGTAGAATTTGCAAAGGAATTGTGGAAATAAAAGTAAAATAAGAACCTCCGTTTTTCGGGGGTTCTTTTTTTGCGTAAATTGTCTAATATTCCGGGCTTGGTATAAGAAAGCTATTTGAGCGGATACTAAAAAAATATGGGGGTGAGTTTATGGACAGAATTGATAATAGAATAACATTTGTATCAAGTGATGATGAACAGTCAAAAAACGACAGTGAGCGCCTTGCAATGGAAAAAATAAAGGAAAGCTCCTCGGTAGAGATAAAAAGTGATAAAGGGCATATACATTGCCTGACCATAATAGGGCAGATTGAGGGGCATTTGCTGTTGCCGCCGCAAAGCAAGACAACTAAATATGAGCATGTTATACCACAGCTTGTTGCCATTGAGGAGGACGACAATATAGACTCTCTTTTGGTGATTTTAAATACAATGGGAGGGGACGTGGAGGCGGGGCTTGCAATAGCGGAGATGATAGCCGGCATGAAAAAACCTACGGTTTCACTGGTTTTAGGGGGCGGGCACAGCATTGGCGTTCCGCTTGCGGTGGCGGCAAAATATTCGTTTATAGCGCCTACCGCTACCATGACGCTTCATCCAATCCGCTTAAACGGAACTGTAATAGGCGTGCCGCAAACCTTTGAATACTTAGAGCGGATGCAGGAGAGGGTGGTACAGTTTGTAATTAAAAATTCAAAAATAAAAAGACCCGTGTTCAGAAAGCTTATTATGAACACGGGTGAGCTTGCAAACGATGTGGGCACTATTTTACTTGGCGAGGAGGCGGTTAAAAACGGACTTATAGATTCCGTCGGAGGTGTTGCCGACGCCATTGCCAAGCTATATGAAATGGTTGGAGAGCATCACGATGAAAGCTGATACTCGGCAGGTCTTACAGGGTCAATGACCTCGTTTGCATCATATAGGTCAAGGTTTTGCTCCCGCTGATAGCGGAAGGCTATACCGTCAACATGGCGGCGGTCAAGCACCACACCGTCGTCATGGTATTTTATATAGCTTTCAATGCCTACATGGCATAAAACCCGAAAGCCGTATGAGCGCAGCAAGTCATATTTCGGGTCGGTATTGGGCACGCCGCTGCCGTATGGATAAATATATATTTTCGTAGGTCCGATAATACTTTCAACCTCGTTTTTCCATTTTGCGCAATCGGCATCCAATTTTTCGTAGCTTATTCTGGCGGCATCATGATGACCGTAGCTGTGGGAAGCAAATGCCCATCCCGAATTATAAAGCCATTCAACAACTTTTAAGGCTTCCTTCTTTTCATCGGCGGCGTTTGACGACTCCGCCTGGGTACGATACCCCAGCACCCCTTCATAACCCGTAAGCCCAAGGCACGCCTTGGCGCCCCGCAGTGAAAAGTCGGGATGTTTCTTTACAAAATCGTCCAAAATAGGCACTAAATCATTATCCCTTGTAATGCTGACACTGCCATCATCATGCTTGGTATAAGCCGAAACTTCGCCATTTTCATCCAAAACAAGTTTATGAACAACCCCGTTTTCACGCATATATTCATAATAATTAACATCATCAACAGAAATTATAAGGGGTTTCTTGCCCTCGGGCATCATAATGCCGGTTTTTTTAACCTTCCCATCCTCCTCCGAAAAGGTTTCATTTATGTCAATCAACATAAAATCTTTTTCATAAAGTGATTTTAAAACCTTGTTAAATTCATCCACCGTCACAAACCAGTCGTCAAACCCCTTTGCCTGATAGTCAAAATCAAAAGAAAGCTCGGGGTAAGCGATTAGGGGATGGAAAAATATATGTTCTACCCGACCTTCAAACAGGGTCATATCAGCAGGCTCGGTATATGCCGGGGCGGGAAGTGAAAAAGGTTCGTTATACGAAACCGTACGTGAGTCATTAAAAAATATGTTCTTAAAAAACGAAATGACCATAGCCCCCAAAACAAGCGCAAAGATAAAAAATAAAGTTGCACGAAAACCCCTTGAAGGTCTTCTTCTTCTCATCATGCACCACCAAACCCTTCCGACCCAAACCTTTTATGCCATGAGCCTTCAAATGCCGACAAAATAAGATATTTCTAAATAATATTATACAATATTTTTATTAAAAAAACAACAGAATTTATAAATATTAATTAATGTTCTATATGGAATAGTCGCACCCGTCACTCGGGGCGGCTGCCAAATCTGCCAAAGTAACCGAGTCGACATAATTATTGATGACTTTGTAAAGCCCCTCCCAAAAGCCTATGGTAGGGCATATGCCAAAGCGCTCACATTGATTTATATCCGTATCAAGACATGCCACGGGGGCTAAATTTCCTTCAATCGCACGAAGTATTTCCCCTGCGGTATATTGCTCGGGCGGTTTTGTAAGAGAATATCCCCCTTTAGGTCCTCTTGTGCTTATAAGCAAGCCTGATTTTGTGAGGTATGTAACAATTTGTTCCAAATATTTTATCGAAATGTCTTGTTTCTCAGATATGTCCTTGATGGAAACCCGCTCATTTGCGCCGCTTTGTGCTATTTCAATCATCATTCTTAGCGCATACCGCCCCTTTGAAGATATTTTCATATTAAGTTCCATAGCCTTTCCGCCCACAAAATAAAAACAACAAATTCACTTGACCTTACCGTGGGCGGGTAAGGCG
>CAZNYY010000259.1:0-4022 GCA_964577335.1 uncultured Oscillospiraceae bacterium
CCCCCGCCGCAGTTGCAGCTGCGTACATCACAAGGGATGCCATCAGGCTTTTAAGCGTCACCATCCAAAGCCCCTCTCCGTACGAACCTATTTTCCTGCGCAGGAAAATAAGCAGTACCGCCGCCCCCGATAAGGATGCCGCAGAATACGACACGGGTATCCCAAAAGGTCCCATATATTTAATCAATATAAGGCTTAGCGAAATATTGACAAGCATTATAAAAAAGCCGTTAATTGCAGGAATTTTCGTGTTTTTCAAAGCGTAAAAAGCCCTGTCAAAAATCTCTTTAATGCCTATTCCCAAAACCCCCGCCGCATACATTGCAAGTAGTTTTGAGGCGTTTTGAATATCCTCATCCGTAATCTGCCCCCATTTGGTTATAAGCTCCAAAAGGCTTTCCCTCACCGCAATAAGTCCTATTGTTATCGGGATAAGCAAGGCTATAACAGTGGCGGTAATTCCCCGCAAAACATTTTTGTATTCGTCCATATTACCAACAGCGACATATTCAGTAAGCTTTGGGTAAATAACGGCTGTTATTGAATACACAAATGCCAAAACCATATTTAACACTATATTTTGAATATATGTCAAAAGCGTTACCATGCCCTGAAAATTTGCAATCATGGTAATATTATAGAACATATTAAGCTGGTAAGCCGAAACACCCAAAAGTACCGGCAGGGTCATTTTACCCGCTTCCAAAACATCCGGGTCCTTCAGCGAAAATGAGGGGCTGTACCGATACCCGCTTTTTAAAAGCGGCGGAATTAATATGCCCGCCTGAAGCGCAAGCCCTATAAATGTTGCCACCAAAAGCCCCATAATGCCGAACCGCTCGCCAAGCAGCAGTACATAAAGTATTACCACAACACTGCTGGGCACGCTTACAAATGCCGGCCACCCAAATTTACCAAGTGACTGCAGCATCCCCTGAAAAATGTAGTTAAGTCCGTAGAAAAGCATTACCGGCAGCATTATCATAATTGCACGCACAGCAAACGAATAACTCTCGGGGCTTGACTTAAAGTCCGTAAACCGCACCAAAACAGGTGTCAGCACCATGCCGATAACCACCAAAACAGCCGTCAGCACCACCGAAATTGTAATTATATTGTCCGCAAAGCTTTTTGCTTTTTCACGGTCACCCCGTGCGGTATGCCCTGCAAAAATTGGTATTACAACCGTTGCCAATGCCGTTCCTACACAGTTGAACACGATGTTTGGGATAGAAACCGCATATGAATAAATATTTATAAGTGTTCCCGAGGCGCCGAAAAACGACATATAAACCTGGACGCTAACAAGGGACAAAAGCCTTGAAAACACCATTATAATCATGACATAGCTGATTGAACCCGCCAAATTTTTACTCTTCATTTAAGCTCCTTGATGGTCTATTAAACTCCATTTCCGTTGCGGGCAAAATGAATTCGCCCTTACGGAAACAAAAATTTCTTTCAAGCTAATATGACGAAAGTATAGCATAATACTCCAAAAATGTCCATAGCCCATTTATTTTAAATTTACCACCGTAACCCCGTCGCCGCCCTCGCCTAAAACCCCAAGGCGAAAACCCGAAACCAGAGGATTTGTTTTTAAATATTTCTTTATTCCGCTTCTTAAAACACCCGTTCCCTTGCCGTGTATTATATTTACGGTTGCAAGGTTGTACAGCCTTGCATCGTCAAGATATTTGTCAACCTTCATAACGGCATCGTCAAGGGTCATCCCCCGCACGTCAACTTCACTGCCGGGTGCCCCCGCACCACCGCCTCCGCTGCGAAAAACGCCGCCCTCACGCTTTAGCGTAACCTTTTCCTCCTTTACAAGCTCAAGAGTGGAAATATGGGTTTTCACCTTCAAAACACCCACCATAACTTCAAGGTTTCCATTTTGGTCGGGGCTGTTTACGGCTGTGCCCTTCTGCGCCATGGCAGTTACATAAACGGTACTTCCCGGCTTTATCTGCTCGGGCTTTACTGCTTTTTTCCCTGTTTTAATCGCATTTTTATACAGCTCGTCCTCAAGCCTGCCAAGCTTTTTGGATGTGTCACGGCGGATTTTTTCTATCACTTCCGACTTTGCCGATTGATTTTTCTCCCGTGCCAAGCGGTTTATTTCTTTAATCTTTATTTCAATATCCTCTTTCGCATCGGAAATCAGTTTTTTCGCTTCCCTCCGTGCTTCGTCAAGAATATTCTGTCGTCTTTTTTCGATTTCGGCGTTTGTCTGCTCAAAATCTTCTTTAAGCCTTTCCGTTTCAAGCTTGTATTTTTCCGCCTGCCGCAGTTCTTCCTCCGCATCCTGCCTTGCGCCTTCAAGACTTGTAACAACATCCTCAAACCGCACGCTCTCGGCATCCATAAGTTCCTTCGCACTCTCAATAATATTCTCGCCAAGCCCCAACCTCTGTGCTATTGCAAAGGCGTTACTCTTGCCGAGTGCGCCCATTATAAGCCTGTACGTCGGTCTTAGTGTCGCAACGTCAAATTCACAAGCCGCATTTTCCACACCCTCCGTTGAAAGGGCATACAACTTTATCTCGCTGTAATGTGTTGTGGCGGCTGTTGTCGCCCCCCTCTTTCGCACTTCTTTTAAAATTGCCGTTGCAAGTGCCGCCCCCTCCGTCGGGTCAGTCCCCGCCCCAAGTTCATCAAAAAGTATCAGCGAACCAGTCCCCGCCTTTTCAATTATCTTCACAATGTTTACCATATGTGATGAAAATGTGCTAAGCGACTGTTCAATGCTTTGCTCGTCCCCTATATCGGCAAAAACCTGCTTAAAAACTGCGGTTTTTGAACGCTCCGCAGCGGGTATATGAAGTCCCGCCTGTGCCATCAGCGTAAAAAGCCCCAATGTTTTTAAGGAAACAGTTTTCCCACCGGTGTTTGGTCCCGTTATTACAAGCGTGTCAAATTCGCCCCCAAGCCTTATGTCAATAGGAACAACATTTTCAGGGTCAATAAGTGGGTGTCGACCACGCCTTATTTCAATTATGTTTTTTGAATTTATCTCGGGGCATGAGGCATTCATCTCGTCCGCCAAACGTGCCTTTGCAAATATGGCGTCAATATTTACCACCGCCTCATAATTTTCAAGCACAATTTGGGCATTTTCAGCCACATAACCCGTAAGCTCCGCCAAAATTCTTTCAATTTCCTCTTTCTCCTCGGATGCCAACTGGCGAATTTGGTTGTTTGTTTCAACAACCTTCATAGGCTCTACAAAAACCGTTCCCCCGCTTTGGGATGTATCATGCACAACCCCCGGCAAAGAGCTGCGGCTCTCCGCACGCACAGGCACAACATATCTGTCGCCCCTCATGGAAATTATAGGGTCCCTCAAAACCTGCGCATAGGCAGGGGATTTTATAATTTCGTTTAATATATCCCTCACACGGTTTGTCAGGGCAGTCTTTTTTCGTCTGATTGATGCCAAAGTAGCGGATGCATTATCGTCAATTTCTTCCTCGCTTATAATTACCTCAAATATTCGGTTTTCAAGTTCTCTTACAGGTGCCAGCCTGCAAAAAACTGCATTCAAAACCGGATATGTTACAGTAAAATCCCTAAAATCAACATACTTTAAAAGAGCCCTTGAAACCCTTAGGAGGTGACCTATATTCAAGAGTTCGGCATTCCCAAGAATTGCATTTATAGTGCTTCGCCGCACCGCCGCCCGAACATCCCCCACAGCACTTATCGGAGGATAACTGTGCTTTACCGCAACCTCCCTTGCCTGCGTGGTTTGTGCCAAGGCGGATATCACATCCCCCACAGAGGTGTACGGCAAAAGACCCAAGAGCTGTTCTTTCCCGCCCCGGGTCTGTGCTTTCTCGGCAAGTCTGCTTATTATTTTATTGTATTCAAGTGTTTTTAATACTCTTTCGTCCATCTAAAAAGCTCCTATGAATTTATTCGCCACCAAAATTTTCCTCACAATGTTCGGAAACGGCGATGCGGCATTATACCATGATTTTTATTTTGCTTTGCAAAATAAGTACCCGCAGGGTACACAA
>CAZNYY010000260.1:0-4008 GCA_964577335.1 uncultured Oscillospiraceae bacterium
AATCCACCATCTCCCACCAAAATGGACTAATCCGAACCAACTTCGTTTAATCGGCGGTGGGTTCGGATTTGTTGTTTACTTTCAATAACACTTCGCATGTCTGTTGACGCACGTAAATCCTCTGGGAGCGTATAGGGCTATCCACCGCCCTACATGCCCCCAGAGGATTTTTAATTTGGCGCTATAGTTACTCTCTTTCCAAAGTTCAATCTTAGATTACCTCTCCCCGCCTTGGAATAATGCACTACAAGGCGGAAGGAAACACCGGGGCAGTGATCTTATAATTGGGCTTGCTGTAACGGCTTTGCAGGCGTGCAATAAAGCGCAGAGTATCAGTAGCGAGGCTACCAATATGCAGTTTGAGTTGAATGATGAAATGAATCTATTCTCTTTTCTTAGACTCTTTATATATCTTTGAAGGGCTAACAGCATTCATTCTGATGAAAACAACATGTATTAACTTCCCATCATATTGGACCTTAAACACTTCACCATTTTCTTTTATGATAGAATTCAGGGTTTTATTATAATCAAAGATTACATAATATCCTTCTTCATACTTGCTTTTGTTTAGATAATCGTTTAATTCAGGAAACCCGGAATTAAAATATTCTTGTCCTTTCCAGAGTTTTGTTTCGATAATCACTTTCTCTGAAGGGACTGTAATATCATTATTCCCTGCCCCGGAGCGTGGCTCGCAAAAAGTTTCCCGCTGTATATATAAAGCAAGGGTGCTCCTTAATGTATCTTCTGACGTTGTATCCTTAGCAAATCCACGGAAATTCCCATTCTCCATCTTACGCTTGAACTCTATCATTGATTCATAGAAAGAAACATCAACGTAAAACGAAAGCTCATAGTTAAGCTTTTTGAATAATCCCTTACAAAAAAAGTTGATATCAAGATCATTAGCATGAAAAAAATCTCTTCTTTTTAGGACTGCTTTTCTCAACTCACTAAGATTCAATTTTCCTGCCTTTAATAAATTTGTTATTAATGGTGAAACCGTTAATACAAACTCATTATTAAGTATTAATGCAGAATTATTAAAGCAATAATCTTGAACTATTCTAATAATAGTTTTAGAAATATCTTCTCCCATGTTTTATATCCTTGTCAGTTTAAATGCTTGTTCTGCAACAGAATGCTTATATATGCGTTTGCCGTTAGCTCCTACATCTTTTCTTTCAATTAATCCGTTTTCTTCTAATTTTTTTATTTTTCTTGATACTGCCATATCATTTGTGCCGATTGCACGTGCAATTTCATTCTGGGCTTTGATGCCGTCAATCAATTTATATACTTGAAATAACATGTCATCAGATTTTAGTAAATTTGTATATTTGCTTTCCAGCTCTTTATTGGAACTGAGATTTAACATTTCAATCCTTTCCAGTGCATCTACCTTGTTCTTAATATAGTTCACCGCAGCATAAAGCTCTCCACTTTCACTCATATTCCACTACCTCTCTAAAATAGTCTTTTGGGAAACTTTAATTTCGAGCTAACAACATACTCAAGAAGCCCTGCCTTTTCCAAAGACACCGCAAACAAACGGACTGCTTCCGATGATGTGCCAACTTCATCGCTTATTTCCTTTAAACTCTTTGTCCCATCAAATAAATCGTACATTTTTTGCCTCTGATCAGTGGTTAGATATTTGTTTTTGATCTGGTCGTTAAAAACAGCAAGCTTGTCCTGTGACAAAATAGTGAGCATTTTTCGAATAATAATAAGCTCTTCGAGTATTTTTTCATTAATATCCATTAATTACTGTCCTCCTCTTCAACAACGCCTGATATTCCATATTCATCTAAACTAAAAGCTGCTTTATACCTTCCTTTTTGTTTAGCGGGGGTTACCAGTCCAAGTAAAGCCCACCTATTCCAAAGGCGCGATATTGTAGAATGGGAGCATTTGTTTTTAAGTACTGCCGAAACCTCTCTGGTAGATTTCTCCCCGTCTGATTTTTGATATATTTCTATAAGTTGTGACGTATTCAATTCTTCTCTTAATATATCAATGATTTTTGCTCGATTGAGCACTTTATACATGAGCAAAAACTCTTCAAACAGACTTTCTAATTTTTCATTTGCCATCTTGAACTTCTCCTAATTCTTTATTCGCGTAATATACTGCAATTTTGGAAAGCGATTTGTTTAGAATACGGGCATTACCCTTCATTTCATAGTCAACCAAGTCTTTATCTACAAGTTGCTGTGCAAAGACTTGCAAGGTATTAAGTTTACAATTGATATCAGTACTAATTTGTTGAAACGTTCTCACACCGTCAAAAGCTTCATACATTTGACGTCTTAAATCAGAAGTGAGAAAATCAGCATTGAATTTCCTGATAGCTTCAGCTTTTGCGTGTACAGTAAGTAATTTTGTTTCTTCCAACAGCTCTTTTAAGAGCTTTTTAATATTATTTTCTGTCAAAATATTCCACCCCTTTTTTGTATAGTATACGTAGCGATTATTGTGTTGTCAATATACCAAACGAATTAAAGTTGTTTGTATTTATAATTTTTAGATTAAATATGCCGAAAATCTAAGATATCTAGTAACATCTAACTCTTTCACAAGTGTATAAACAAGTAATGACAAGTATTAAATGCTTACAATATGGACTTTTATTCTTTAATTTTGGCATTTTGTAAAATAAATATTGCCAATTAACTTGTCTAATCTTGTGCCGCCTTGCACATTTCAAAAAGATGGAAATGCTTATATTCTCTGCATATTCCTAAGGTATTTTATAACAACGGGCATGGATTGCGTCATAATCCCCTAAAATATATCGTGAACACAAATCCACTGATGAAGCATATACAGTTCGTATCCAGCCCCTATTCCGTTCGCTGAATCAAACAAATCCGAACCAACTTAGCTTAATCGGCGGTGGGTTCGGATTTGTTGTTTTTCTGCATAATTTGATGGAGTACGTTGACATTCTCGTTCTAATGTTGTAGAATCTAATCATTCTACAGCGTTAGAACCTTTTTATTGGAAAGGGTGATAAAGTGTGCATAAAATAAACGATGCGGAGATTCCAATTATGGATTATGTGTGGGAAAACGAGCCGGTCAGTGCAGCAAATATTGCAGCCTTTGCCGCAGAACAATTGAACTGGAAGAAAAACACGACCTACACCGTCATAAAACGGCTGTGTGACAGGGGTATTTTATCCCGTACAGAGGATGTGCCAATGATGATTACATCACTGGTCAGCCGGGAGGATGCAGAGCAAGCGCAGGCGCAGGATTTGCTCAATAAAATGTATCAGGGTTCGCTCAAGATGTTTCTTTCGGCATTCATCAAGCGGCAGGATATATCGGAGGAAAAACTGGACAAGCTCCAAAGCATCGTGGATGAGCTGGAGGAATAAGGGAGAGCGCAGATGACACAGCTTTTTCTC
Organism: uncultured Oscillospiraceae bacterium; assembly: GCA_964577335.1. Lineage (GTDB taxonomy): Bacteria > Bacillota > Clostridia > UMGS1883 > UMGS1540 > CAZNYY01. The sequence goes on from CAZNYY010000260.1 coordinate 3,419, forward strand.
ACCGCAATCAATATGAGCATTACCGCTACAGTGGTTGCGGGCGTGTTGCTAATCATCCGGTTGCTGTTTTCAAAATATGTGCCGCCGGTCTTTTGCTACCTCTTATGGAGCGTCGTATTTTTTCGGCTTTATATCCCCGTATCACCGGCATTCCGGTGGAGCCTTTTTAATATGCTCACACCCTTGTCTGAAAAGGTGCAGCCCGCAAGCTATACCGTTATGATGGATTACACAGAGCTGACGCAGGGAACGGAGCTAATTTCCCCGGGCTTCTGGAATGCAGAGAACACCAGATTGATTGCAACGATTTGGATTACCGTCACAATAATGCTGGTACTATTCAGCTTGGCGGCATACGCGCTCACCGATTTTCGGATAAAGCAGGCATTTCCTGTGCATCTTGGAAAGGTGTTGCCGGATTGCCAAAAAGCCACAGGGACATCAAAGCAAAGCATACGGATTTATCAATCACAGGTATTTGATACGCCTGTTGTGATGGGAATATTGCGTCCAAGGATTATATTGCCCTCACGAATGGATTTGAGCAAGGAAAAGCAGTTGGTCCATATTCTTACCCATGAGCTAATCCA
>CAZNYY010000261.1:0-4002 GCA_964577335.1 uncultured Oscillospiraceae bacterium
TGCGTCAGCGGGTCGGCATTGCAAGGGCGCTCACTAACGACCCTGAAATTTTGCTTATGGACGAACCGTTTTCGGCACTTGACCCGCTTGTGCGCCGTGAAATGCAGTTTGAACTGCTTTCCATACAGGAAAAGCTGAACAAAACCATAGTTTTTATAACACATGATATTGATGAAGCATTTAAGCTGGGCAACAATATTGCCATTATGAAGGACGGGCGTATTATTCAAACAGCAACACCTGAGGAAATGACATCAAACCCTGCTGACGAATATGTGAGAGATTTTATTGACAGTGCGGACAAATCACATGTGTACTCTGTAAAAAATATTATGAAAACACCCTCCTGTATGGTGCATCTGCGAAACGGGGTTAACAATGCCCTAAAGCAAATGCGTGACAACGGTGTTTCAAGTGCCTTTGTGGTGGGGGATAAGCTTAGATTTCTTGGAATTCTCACGCTTGACAATGCGCTTAAAGTAAGAAATGGAGAAATGACATTAAACGACGCAATTATTACCGAAATGGCCACAGCAATGCCCGAAACGCATATATCCGAATTGATACCCGTTGCCGCCGAGGCGGCGTTTCCCATAGCGGTTGTGGACGAGGACAACAGGCTAAAGGGAATTGTCACAAAAGCGGCGGTGCTTGCGTCACTTGTGTAAACAATTCCTCGCAGAGTTGACTTTTAGGTTTATGCATGGTATAATAACCGCAAACCAGTTATTATACTTTGATTTTATTCGCCGCCGAGATTTTCCTCACCCTGTTCGGAAACGGCGATGCGAAATTATACCATAAATTCAAAGAATTTTGGTATAATTTTTCTATTATTTGCGCCGACTTGAGGCGGCGGAAGGGAGATTTTAATGCTTAATTGGGCCAATGATGTGTGGGGGAAAATTGAAAAAAAGCTTGAGGTCACAAGCAAAAGAACGGATACGGGGATTTTCCCATACACAACGGAAAATGGCAGGTTTGTAGATTCACGCAGCCCCTATGCGTGGACGGGCGGATTTTGGGTTGGTATTATGTGGAAGATGTATAATGTCACAAAAAAGGAGCATTACAGGCAAATCGCTGAAGAGATGGAGGTTAATCTTGATGCGGGTTTGCACGGCTTTGACGGGCTTCACCATGACGTGGGTTTTATGTGGCTTTTGTCAAGCGTTGCAAGCTACCAAATTACGGGCAGTGAGGATTCGAAGAGAAGGGGCATGATTGCCGCAAATCTTTTGGCGGGGCGCTACAATATAGTCGGCAAATTTATTCGTGCATGGAACCAAGATAAAATAGGTTGGTCAATTATAGATACTATGATGAACATTCCTCTTTTATACTGGGCATCCCGTGAAACAAATGACCCAAGGTTTAAGTTTATTGCACAAAGCCATGCTGACACAACCCTCCAAAACTTTATTCGTCCGGATGGTTCTGTAAATCATATTGTGTCGTTTGACCCTCATACGGGTGAATTTATCGAAAGTATGGGCGGGCAGGGGTATGGTGTAGGTTCGTCATGGACAAGGGGGCAATCGTGGGCTGTTTACGGGTTTGCACTTAGCTATATTCATACCAAAAAACAGGAATATCTGGATGCCGCAAAAAGAGTTGCCCATTATTTTATTGCAGCTTTGTCGGCTGCGGGAAGCTTTGTGCCGGATTGTGATTTTAGGTCGCCGAAAGAGCCGGTTTATAAAGACACCACCGCAGGGGTCATTGCGGCGTGCGGCATGATTGAAATTGCCAAATATGTTCCGGAGGGCGAGAAGGATTTGTATCTAAACTCGGCATGGAGTATTTTAAAAGAGATAGAAGAAGATTATACCGATTGGTCGGACGACGAAGATTTAATATTAAAAGCGGGAACGCAATCATATGCAAACGGACAGAATATACCCATTGTGTACGGAGACTACTATTTTATTGAGGCGGTTTTAAAACTGCGCGGCGATAATATCTTGTTTTGGTAGATAAAAATTAAAATATAAATTTATAGCATGAAATTATTTTAAAAATAATGGTTTCATGCTATAATAATATGCAATGAAAATGGGAGGGGTTTTTATGAGACATGTTGAAAAGGCAAAGTTGATGCTTAGAAAATGGGTTGAGTTTTCACTTGATGCACTTTATGAATGCCCGGACAGACCCGGGCTTCTGTGTTACGGCACAGGGTACAACGGGTGGGGGATACAGACCCATCAAAAGGGGTTGGCGGCATTTGCGGTGGCGGCAACAAGCGGCGGCGTGGATGAAAAGCTTTTGGAATACAGCTTAAAAATGCTAAGGTTTATGTTGGAAAGTCATACAGAAGGCAGTTATACTTGCACGGACGGAGATAAATGGGGGCACACATGGATAAGTGTGCTGGGAACAGAAAGGGTTATGCATGCTGTTGAAAGGCTGATGCCCCATATGAATAAAAGCGATAAAAGCCTTTTGGAAAAGGTTTTGGTTTCCGAGGCTGATTGGCTTTTGGATTTTTACAATGTTTGTGCAGACCCCGAAGCGGCAACCGGCAATAACAGACCCGAAAGTAATATATGGAATGGAACGTTTTTGCACCGTGTAGCGGCAATGTACCCAAAAAGTCCGAGGGCAGAGGAATACATAAACAAAGGCACGGCATTTTTAGTGAACGGTATCTCGGTGCCGGGGGATAAAACCTCCGATGTAATTTATGGGGGGAAACCTGTTTCGCAGTGGTTTGTGGGAAATAATTTTTACGATACATTTGCACTTGATCATCATGGCTACCTGAATGTAGGGTATATGGTAATTTGCCTTTCAAATATTGCCATGTATTATTTCTCATGCAACAAGATGGGTTTTAAGGTTCCTGATGCCCTGTTTCACCACACGGAGGAGCTGTGGCGGCTTATAAAAACCTGTATTTCCGATGACGGCAGACTTGTGAGAATTGGCGGGGATACGAGGGTGCGGTACTGCTATTGCCAGGACTATGTTTTGCCGATGCTGATGTTTGTACGGGATGCCTTGGGTGACGAGGATGCCGAGGACATGGAAAAGCTTTTGGTTGATATTTTTTATACGGAGTTTAGCGCAAACGGTGACGGCAGTTTTTTGTCCGACCGTTGCAGCGGATTTAAGAAGATTTCACCCATTTATTATACCCGCCTTGAATCTGACAAGGCTGCGGTTTTGTCAATGCTGATAGACTGGAGCGGCATGGCAAAAAAAGGCGGCAGAAATATTGCACCGCTTAAAAGCTGGCATGCGCCTTCCCATGGTGCTTGTATATCAAACGGTGAAAACCGTTTTGCGTCGTGGGTGTTTAGTGCGGGCGAGGGTATGATGGGTTTGTGCATCCCGAGAAACAAAAGCGACCTTGCCGAGTGGAAGGACAATTTGGCGGCGGATATAATGGGCTGCGGCAGTATAAACGAAACCGAGGTTGTAAGCCGGAAAGAAGTGGTTTTTGACGGCGGGTTTTTAGTGTCGGGTGAGGTAAACCGCATTTCAAAAGACTTTTTGGCGGAGCAGCAAAAGGATGAAACAGTTGCCCGTCAAAGCGTTGTGTTTGCGGCACTGCCGGATGATGGGACTGTTGTTGTAATGCAATATGCAAAAACACAAAACCGTGCCTACATTAAATCTTTAAAAGGGATAAATTATAATATTCCAAACGATATTTACAACGGCTTTAGCAGGAAATATTTCTATGAGGGCGGTGAGTTTGCCGCCGAAAAGTTTGATGGTGCGGAGAGTGTGTTAAATACGGAAAGCCGCTGGATAAATATTGGGGACGAGCTTGGCATTATCGCAGGATATGCGGATGAAAGGCTTAACATTTACCGCCCGGGAGAGCGGCAGATTACGATTAAAAAAGGAATTGAAAAGGACAATTTGTATAATGATAATACAAAAAATTTAAGCTGTGATGTTATCTGCACAAAATGCAAACCCGCCCCTCATTGGGCGGATAGGGGAGAGGTTGTGCTGGACACGGCGGCGATAGTTGTGGCGGGAGCCACG